>JBGAFY010000115.1:0-5085 GCA_044226975.1 Rhabdochlamydiaceae bacterium | reverse complement strand
CAAGCAGAGCTGTATGGGTCCCCTCTTCCACAATCTTCCCTTGATCAAAGACTAAGATCCTGTCCATGCGGGAAAGTGTGGAAAGCCGATGGGCGATTACTATCGTCGTGCGTTTGTCCATTAGTTTTTCAAGACTATCTTGGATGCACCTTTCTGTGACGGAATCGAGTGCAGAGGTCGCTTCATCCAAAATGAGGACAGGGGCATCTGCCAAGATGGCCCGGGCGATTGCAATCCTCTGCCTTTCGCCGCCTGATAGCTTTGTTCCCCTCTCACCCACTCTTGCTTCGTACCCTTTGGGTATATTGCGGATAAATTCATCGCAATGGGCCAGCTTCGCTGCATCGACGATCTCTGCTTCTGTAGCATTGGGCTTTCCGTAGCATATATTTTCTCGCAAAGACCTATGGAACAAGACGGGATCTTGCGGGATCAATGCGATCTGTCGCCTTAGAGATTTCAAGGTAACATCAGCAACTTCTTGCCCATCGATGAGGATCTTTCCTTTATGGAGAGGGAAAAAGCGCAAGATTAGGTTGATGAACGTGGACTTTCCTGCCCCTGTGAAGCCAACAAGGCCTACCCGCTCCCCTCCACGAATGTGCGCATGTTTATTGTCAAACAGTTGTTTATCACCATAACGGAATGAAACGTTGTCAAAGACAATTTCTCCAGCAGAGATTTTTAAATCCTGAGCGTTTTGTTTATCTCCCATATCTTGGGGATCCCGCATCACAGAATAAGCTTGCTTTGCTGTCCCAAAAGACTGAAAGAGCGTAGGCAAGGCAGAACCGACGGTCCACAAGATCATGGTAAGGCTCCACATTGTTGTGAAGACCTGAACTACTTGGCCGGTCGTTATTTGATTATGGACCCATAAATAAAGAAGTGTGCCGTTTACTCCTAAAATAACACCAAGAAAGTAAAACAGGCCCAAAAAACACCGCATCTTCTCGACGTAACGCTTGGACTGGACGTTGGTCTCTTGTTCTTCTTTCTGGAAAGGGGCAATGGCGCTTCTTTCGTATTTAAAGCGGTAAAAGAGGTTGACGGCGAAGTTATTTGTAAAGCTATCGACAATTTTTCCCAGCAAGGTGCTGCGCGCTTCTCCATGCCGGTGTTCGTACACATCAACTGGACGGGTGAATTTAAGACATATTCCCAAATGGACGACAAGCCAGGTGAGGAAGATCCAGGTAAAGATAGGGTTAACAAACCAAAGAAAAAATGCGCCTAAGATACAAGTCGATATTGCAGGCACGAGCGGCCAAAACAATTGCTGAAGGATAGATTCCACCTGAGTGGTCATATCTGTCATTTTATTTGCAAGGCTACCTGAGAACCGCTCATTGAAATAATGAGGAGAATGGTGCTGGACGTGGTCGAACATCACCATGCGGATGTCCGCTTGGAGCTTCGGGACTGCTTTTGCCATCAAAAACCCCATCGTGCGTGATGCTGTTTCGACGTAAACAACTAAACAGACTCCCCAGATGATCGGAGCTTTTAATGCTTCCCAGGCAGCTGATCGGTCCCCTTCATAACGGGTAAAAATGTCGACGACTACATTTAAAATATAGGGCCAGAGCAATGCATCCAGAGACCAAGCAAAGGAATCAATAAAGAATATCAAGATAAAGACCCATTTTTGCAGGCGCATGAACTGCCAAACAAACCGAATCAATTCTTTATAAGTGACCACATTGACTACCTTGACCCTTAGAGACTGTTCTCAAATCAATCTTCTGTCGATTTTCGGGTTCTTTTGAGCTAATTTTCATTTTATAGCGCAGGGGGTAATATTAGCTACGCATATGACCCCTGCGCTATAAAATGAAAATTAGGCAAAATAATCCCAAAAATCGACCAAGCCTTGGTTTGAGAACAGTCTCTTCGAGGGTGTAAAATAACAGAGCAGAAAACAACAATTTACGTTAAAATGTACCCCGTTTCTTTAAATTTTTCAAGAATAGTACATATATTATGCATATTGAGCAGGTCCCTTTATCAGAAGAAATCAAATTATTAGTTACAGAAGGCTTCGCTGAACACAGCCTAGAAACGAAGGGTTTTGATGGAGGCATTCTCCCTTTTTGTTTCGCAGCTTATGAGGACAACAAAATTGTAGGGGTCATTGATTGTAAGTTTTTTTGGGGACAACTACATATTCGCTGGCTGCTTGTCATTCCAGCTTTTCGCAACAAAGGGATCGGAAAAGCCCTTATACTTAAAGCCATTTCACACGCAAAGGAAAACGGATGCGGTTTTGCTTTTGTTGAGACAATGGATTTTCAAGCTGTCGATTTTTATAAAAAGTTAGGATTTGTTATTGAATTTTCAAGGCCAGGATATTCTAAAAGCACTGTACTTCATTATTTAAAAAAAGATTTTTGAAAAGCTTCCTCTATCGAAAACAGGAAGCTAGCCAAAATTAGTTAAGGAACTTAAGTTCTAAGTACGACAGGCTCTATTTGATTATACTTTAGAAAGGGTACTAGTTTTTCATCCGAATTCTAGGTCGTTTAGCACGTCGGTAAAGAGCTCATATATTTTCCCCTTGGTCTTTTCCATTAATCTCTATAATTCCCTGGTTTGGATCAAAAAAGTAGCTCAAATTTTGATTGATCTTAACATAAGCCATAGCATGGCACGGAATTTTCATTTTAAACGCCCCTAAAGGGAGATTTTGAAGTTGGTGAATGATCTCTGTTGCTCTTAAAACTCCAATCACTCGTGGTTGTTTTCAACAAAGGAGTATGAAGTTGGTGGGAACCTTGGGGTTGTGTCCCAATTTTGAGGTTTAATAATTTCCCATTCCTTAAGAAAATGCTTTGGAGAAGCGTAGCATCCATACCCCGCTATGAGAAAATTGCTTACCAAGTGCTGCCATGAACACGAGGATCTGTAATTTGACCTTTTGTTTTTAAATAGAGATAAATGAACCAATCGCTCATTCCTCGGCATATTCCATTTTGATGACCGAAACGAATCCCTTTGTTGATATCGCTAAAAGTTCTTTTCTTTATTTTAGGATCAGAGACCTTACTCTCCGAGATATGGGGTGAAGAATTAACGATTCTCCCTGCACTGTTAGGATGATTGATACTCTTTTTAATCAAATAGAGGCGGGTTGCATTCGTAGCATAACCATTAAACCCAATCCGAATGTTTGTAGATAGCCTTTTTGTGCTTTTCGAGAGGGAAGATAATCCTAAACATTTAGAAATACGAGAGATGATATTTAAAACATGGGCGCTACTCAATCGTAAAGGAGCAGTAGCAATCTGGCAGACCCGCCATTTGCCAATAAGGTTAGGGCGTAGTTCTTCTAGTGGCTTTGTAAATGGTTTATTTTTTCTATTTAAGACTTGTTCGATCGAATCAGAACGATTAAAAAAACCCTGTAGATTTGAATATGAACTCAATACCGACTCATTAAAAGCTCTTGTCTCGGGCATAAAACAGCTATTTGTTAAGCATAATTAAAAATGATTATACAAAATTCCACAACAAATACATAGATGAAATTATTTTTTAACACATGAATAAATAATTAAATAATAATTAGCTATTGAAGAACCTATCTCACTAAAATTTTCGTCGATTTTAGGGATTATTTTGGCTAATTTTCGTTTTAAATTGCAGGGGTATATGCGCAGCTAATATTACCCATGAAATTTAAATCTGAATAGATTCAAATGGACAACCATTTCATTACATCCGCTCGAGCGCCCTCGACAATGCTCGTATGGGAATGTCCATTGAACACTTTGTACACGCTATCCATCGTCCCTGCATAAGGGAGCGAGCTTGAGAGGTCCCTCACTTGCTCATCTTCTGTTGTCGCGCAGAACAAATGACGGACATTGCGGTTCTGATACTTCCACACATATTGTTTATTCTGCCATGAGGATAAGTTCTCTTGAGCAACCCGACTTCCAAAGGCAAATTCATCTGCAAGGTCGTTATTGAGCTTGGCTAATGGTAAAAGCCGTAGTGTCTTGAGCAGATTAACGACCTTTGTCCCATTATGGACACCTGCTATAGAAACGATGGATAGACGGGATGTCCCTAATAATTCTGGATCTAATTTGCTTTCAATATAAGAAGCGATCCGCCCTCCATTTGATGTCCCCATGAGAGTGACAGGGCGGCCGGGGAACTTTCTCAAGTAGTTGCTCACAACTTCTAATAGAGGGTGAGCAGCGGTCTCTGAAGGCAATTTCCCCCTAAAGGAACTTGGGGAGCAAAGAGATGAGATTGAGGATCTTTACGTTTGATCTCCTCTTGATACGAATTCCAATCGGTTGGATGCCCTCTGAGTCCATGAATGAAGAGATAAAGCCCCTTACTGTCATTTGATGCGCTCCAAGGAAGAGCTTGTAACAGATCAGAAGAGCTTTTATCATTTGAGAGAGCAGCAGCACTGCGCCGTTTTATTTTCAACAAACCCGTCATAACGTGATTCAATACAGCTCGCGCGACATTTTGGACTTTTGTGATCAAGGATCGATGGTCTTTAATCTCGACTATCCCAAGCGCACGATTTTTAAGCACATGGACGTCGTTGTTCAAACGATAGCGCAACTTAGTATCAACCACTCCATTGCATTTATTGATCCAATGGAAAGCTTTTGCGACTTGTTCTGATACTAAGGAGTTCAAGAGAGAAACGTGTCCATTTCCAGGAACAAGATAATCTTTTTCTTTTTTACCTTTCTGGGTGCCATTGGCATTGAGAATTGGCAAAGAAGAGCCATGTTCTATCACACATGCATCTTGTATTGCGGAATACTTTCTATAGTAACGCTGCGCTACTCCATCATTCAATGGCAATCTAGCCTTTTCCAATAGGTCCTTTGATGATGCACTGCCCAATACCAACTCTTTACAAACAATAGGCGTCATAAACCCAAAAGTGAATTTGTACAAAAGCCACGATGAGATCTTTTTTGTAAAAGCTTGGATTAACGATGTTCCGAATAAGACGCCTCCAGCAAAAGACAAATAAACCGGTGTCTTAGGAGCGCGTGCGCGCAATAATTGTTCTAAATAAAGCGAAACTCGAGTGCCATTGGAATGCCC
>JBGAFY010000114.1:0-4667 GCA_044226975.1 Rhabdochlamydiaceae bacterium | reverse complement strand
TTTTATAGGAGGTTGATGTGAAATCTAAAAAAATCACTGGATTAGTAGTTCTGATTATTGGAGTAGTTTTGATCATAGTTTCTATGTATGCGAAATATCGCATTGGAGAAATTAAGGGAGAAGTTCATCAAGGTACTAGCTTGATGTCGGGTAATAGAGTGGGTAAAGAAATCGGTAACGTAATTGAAGGAAAAGCAAGTGCTTATGATACGACTGTGCAGTTGTGTCTAATTGGCGGGATTATCCTCGTTGTTGTTGGCGGAGGGATCATGCTTTTTTCCGGGAAAAGAAAGAGATAATATAAATGATGTCTCCGTTTAGAAATTTAAGACTGTTAACGGAGACATCTTTTTGCTTATTTTAATATTTCTTCAGCGCTTACAAAACCTCTATTTAGATTGTCTTTTACATGTCTTGCAAAGCCCTTATAGATCTTATCGACGCAGTTAGTATCTTTAAAAGCTTGAGAACAAGATTTGAGGACATCATCCCTTACAAAGAATGCATTCACTGCTAGATTGTCTGAATATATTAGGGAGTAACCTTTAGAACGGGCTAATTTATATAGCGCAAGCAGACTAGCACCATAGTAATTTGTGCCATCCCATACTTGATTAGGATCGTACATTATGATTTTATCCTCGGAAGGTGAATGGGAGCTATTATATTCAATAACAACAACCCTCGGAGAAAAGTCTGTTATAGCTTTCCAGACATAAAAGTCGTTAGAATCGATATCAATGGACAGTAGATCAAACTCATATGGAACATGATATTTATGAAAGAGGTCATTAATATTTTCCGCAGTGATGCGTTCTTTCTGCAAATTGATCACAGAATTTTGAAAATCGCAATCCATCATTAAGCCAGTCCACCCGAATTTCTCTCGTAAATAGCGTGTGTTGCATTCCTGGCCATTCTGCACGCCAAATTCAACAAAGTAACGCGATTTGGCTCCAACTGTTTCAAATATTTTTTTAATGATGCCGTCTTCGCCATTTTGGCTGTAAACTTTTTTTTCATACTGAGTTAAATCAATAATAGTGTCAAAAGCGGTTGAGATAGGGTAAACGTTAGAGACAAGACAGAATAAAAATGCGATAAGCATGCGAAATTTCATAAATCCTCATATAGTTAAATCGACCAAGCTTTGATTTCAAAGAGCTTCAAGAATCGCCAAAAAGATCATGGAAGCGTTGTTTGGCTTTAGGATCTTTAGGCGGAAGAGCTTTGCCTAAGATGCTAAATTCTTCGCAGAAATTGTTTTTTGCGCGGTCGTAAATAGGATCGGTTCCAGGAATCTCACAGTCATTAGGGAGGCCTGGTTTGTAGTGTTTGCAATTGATGCAGCAATGCAATGCAGAATTGCATTTTTCACAAACAGCGCGAAAAGAGAGCCTTGACTTTGCTTCGTCTAGTAAAGGAGCTCCGCAATGCCAGCAGTTCACGCTCTATACTCCCATGCTAAGTTGTTGCTTAATTTTAGGTAGTCATCCCTGCTGTTTTCAAATCCATAATGATTTGTGTTAAGAATTGAAAACACTATGCGTTTGTCGACAAAGACAACGACGAGCTGACAATAAGTCTCAATATTTTCTTTTTGGCCAATGAATTTGCACACAAATGAATCAACGTTGCCAATGATAGAAAATTCACGTTTGTTAGGATATTTATCTTGGCAGAGCCAATCGATATATTCAATGATCTGAGAGGTGTTTGTCATCTCAAAGGAATCATCTAAAAAGAAATGAACTGCAAAAGCCCGGCCGTCTTCTTTAGGGTCAACAAAGACAGCATCCCATTTCTGAGATTCTTCGTAATCCCATCCCTCTGGTTGTTCAATATAAACATTAGGAAGACTGTTGTCTTGTGAGGTAAAAACAAATGTATGTTCAGCCTTCGTTGTCGCAGGAACAATTAAAGTTAAGGTTAGCAAAAAAAGGGCACACAGTTTTTTCATAGGGAGATATCCAGAATAGAAACAAAGAAATTATTTTATATTTTTTGTTTTATTTCTGGATAGTCAAATTAATTCCGAAAATCGACCGAGCTATGCTTTGTAGACAGTAGATTAGAGAGAAATCTCAAAAAAGCCGTGGAATCTAGAATTAAATATTAGTTTGATAAGTTCGCTCCGTTCTGATTTATATATAAAAATATAGAAGGGGGTAACATGATCCATCCATTAGCTACATCTATCATTGCATTGATCGCAGGTGTTTTAATTTTAATTTTTCCGGAGATCCTTAATATCATTGTAGCGATCTATCTGATTTTGATTGGTATCGCTGGGATCGTCAAATTTCGTTAAAAATCATTCAGGTGGATGCATTTACATGAACAAATTCTTGATTTTTGGAATGCTTTGTTTGTTTCTAAATGTTGAAGGGCGTTGCGAGGAACAAGTTCCGTCTACGCTGCTCGTTGATAAGAAGAATCATGATTCTGATCATGGACATAGCCACCATCATGATAAGCATAACAATGATAAAGACCATCATCATCATAAGGACGACGATGATCACCGCCATCATGACAAAGATCATGATCATCATCACGATCATGAAAGAGATGACGACCATTATCATCGGGACTATGATGATGATCATGAATATCATTGGTACAATAAACATTGAACCTTATCTGACCAAAAGTTCTCGTCAATTTATGAGTTCATTTTAGTGAGATAGGTACAAGAAAATATTGCGAAACGAATCCAAACAGTCCCGTATAGACAGACTCGGTCAATCATGATTGATTTTGATTGCGATCATGTGTGAAGGGCGTCAAGAAGTTCTCTCACCTTGTCTACGTCGTTTTCTGAAGTGCACCATGATGCGATGAAACGGACTTCGTTTTTCTCTTCATTCCATAGATAACAGTAGATTTTTTCTTGGATTAAAGGAATCCAAGAAGCTGGGGCGGTAAAGAAGATTTGGTTCGTTTGAACAGGGTGACTTATGCTTAGATGAGGACATTTTTCAATCAAATAAGCTATTTCTTGAGCTTTAATGTTAGCTTCAGATGCGAGGGTTTCCCAAAGTCTTTTCTCAAAAAATGGAATGAACTGTGCTGATAGATAACGCATCTTGGAAACGAGCTGGAGCGTTTGTTTTTGCAAATAGTCCCATCCCTCTTGGACAGAAGGGTTAAAAATCAACAGAGCTTCGGCTCCTAAAAGCCCGTTTTTTGTCACTCCTAAAGACAGAATATCTAATCCCTCTGTCATTTTTTCAAATGTTGTCCCTAAATGCACGACAGCGTTAAAGAAACGTGCTCCATCCATGTGTAACAGTAAATTTTCTTCGATGCATAATTCAGAGAGTGCTCGGAGTTCTTCGAGAGAATAAACTGTACCGACTTCAGTTGGCTGCGTGATCGATAAAACACGGGGAGATGTGGAATGGCGCCCAAATGCCCGTTCGTTCTTTAGTTTTTTTATGATCGCTTCAGGAGTTGCTTTGCCCTCTTCATGAGGTATGGTCAATAATTTGCACCCAACAACTGATTCTGCTGCTCCACTTTCCTGATATTGTAAATGTGCAATGTCCGTGCAGATGACAGATTGATATCTTCGGCAGGATAATTTGAGGCCCAGAACATTGGCCCCAGTTCCATTCAGCAGAATGACAACTTTGCACTCTCTTTTAAAAGCTGATTGTATGAGCTTCTCAGCTTTCTCACTCCAAGCATCGGATCCATATGCTGGAGCAAAACCATCATTTGCTTCTGAAATTGCCTCGATGATCGAAGGATGGGCCGGAGCAAAATTGTCACTGGCTAAATAGATTTTTTCTTTTGGCATTGTGTAAAAATTTTCTTTCAATTTTGGTTGTCAACAAACTAAAATACCAGCATTTACGCTAGTCTGGCAAGAGGTTCTAATGAGAAAGTTTGAGTTGATCGTCGCCACCATTTTCCTTTTCCCTACTTGGACTTTCCTCAATGCATTTTCTAAGCACAATGATATTCCGCCGCGCTTTCAATGGGATGAAAACTCTGGTTATTGTGGAGAAGTCGCTCTAATTAGCGCAGGTCTTTATTATGGCCAATACATTTCGCAGTATGATGCACGTGAGATCGCGAGCAAAAGAGACTCTCAAAAAATCCAAGTATTACTTGGAGTAAATGATGGTTATGCAGCTGAAAAGATGCATTTAAAGGCAATTGAATGGGCTTGCGCAGAGGAGCAAACCACCGATCAATTTCTTACTTGGGTCAAACAGAATGTAGTTAAGGGATATCCAGTTGCCATAGGGGTATATACGAACGAATACTTGTTCTATGGGAACAAAAACCCCAATGCCGGCGATGAAGAATACGACCATATCGTTACAGTTACTGGAATAGCTTCCAACCATTCTCTAGACAATCCAAATTATTATGGGAATGATGTGATCACATTTAGCGACAATGGTCTCTGGACATCTTCTAGCGGGGTCCAGTATTTCTTTAGTTATGGCATGGATGATTTCCTAGCTAATAGAAAAAAGGCCAATGCATTGGGAGGACCAGTATATTCCTTAAGTAATAGGGGCAGTAACTATGGGATAGCTATATCTGGAGTAATGGATTTAAATGGCGATACACTTCCAGTGCGCATTGAAACTAACTATAATTATGAATGGCCAGAAATTAAAAACCACTCAAACAAGCGTCCTGCAGCC
>JBGAFY010000113.1:0-4921 GCA_044226975.1 Rhabdochlamydiaceae bacterium | reverse complement strand
CCCCACCTTATCTCCTGAAGAAGCCTTAGGCATCGCTGCAGCATTGGAGCGTCACGCAGTCCACCCCCTTGCTGAGGCAATTACACGGAGTGCAGAAGAACGATCTATCCCTCTTGTTCCTGTAGAGTCCTTTGCTTCCCTGCCAGGCCTTGGCCTGAAAGGGACAATCAAATTCCAAGGAAGAGCGATCGATGTTTACATCGGCCACGAGTCTCTCATCGAGAGCAGATTACCTCAAGAGCTCAAAGAAGTTTGGGAACGAGAAAAGCAATTTGAAAATTCCCACAGTCACGTACGCACCTACTTACTCGCAGGCTTAGATTTGTTCGTCTTTTACTTTTCTGATCTCCTCCGTCCGAGAGTTGCGCAGATGATACAAGAACTCATCAACTCCGAAATGACCCCAGTGATGCTCACAGGAGACCGCAAAGAAATCGCAGATAACGTCGCTAAATCATTAGGGATCCGAGAAGTTTTCGCCGACTTAAGGCCCGAAGACAAGCTTAAAAAAGTAGCAGAGCTCTCAGAAAAAGAAGGGCTGATCATGGTGGGAGATGGAGTTAACGACGCCCCTGCCCTCGCTCGCGCCAGCGTCGGTATTTCTCTTGGTAAAATCGGCAGCGCAACAGCAGTTGACGCTTCTGATATCGTCTTTTTGCATGACGACATCACTCTTCTGCCATGGATCAAAAGAAAGTCACATATGACTATGCGGATCGTAAGAGAAAACCTCATCTTGGCCATGTGTGTGATCGTCTTAGCAACAACCCCAGCATTGCTCGGCCTTGTCCCCTTATGGGTCGCTGTCGTCTTGCATGAAGGCGGAACAGTGCTCGTCGGGCTTAACAGCCTCCGCCTTCTTAGAAAATAGAATTCTTTCGAAATTCGCTCTTTAGTCGTATTTTTTTTGGTCAAAAAAGGATTCCATATCCTTTTCTTCTTGTGAAGGACTCCAACTATGTTTTAATGCGTATAACGAAGCAACACCTGAGGCGGCAGCCCCACCCCAGAGAGGAGGAAAGAAAAATCCACCAGCACCCAGCGCTAGAGTGCCAACAAGTCCAGCTACAGCAGTACGAGGTCTGTGCCATTCGACCCATCTAGGATCTTTAGTGTCATGTACCATACATCTCACATTTCTATCCAATTGCTCAAAACTCACATATGGTCCAAATTTTTCTTTCAAGAACATGTATTTTTTGTGCGTTTCTATTTGATTTTGGATTGGAGGCTTATCTTTTGGACTGATTCCTTGAACAACTTTCTCTACATATTCTTGTACTGCTTTAGAAGCTGACTCATGGGGTTGAATAAGATCTTCATTACCTAATATCGATATCCCATGAGTGAATTGAATCTTTTTCACAGCCTCTTCAAGACTAGCTCCATCCCCCTTTTCTAAAATCTCCTTTATTTTTCCTTGTATTTCTTTACCGAGCTTTGAGGCTTCCCAAAGTTGTGAGTTATTCATAGAGATCTTATTACTAATCTTTCGATACGCTCTAGTGTTATAAAGCGTATTCAGAAGTTGACCTCTATCACCGCAATTGAGTGGGTCATATATAGCTAGATATTCAGAAAGATCAAGAACATTTGAATCTTTTTGAGTATATTTTTTGATGTCTTTTTGAATTTTGGTTTTATCGTCATGTTGTTTTGTAATTACTAAACACAAACTATTCTTGCCCGTTCCTACATGATCCGATAACCTTTCTCTTAATAGTTTGACAGCTTCCTTCCATTTCTGGCCCCTTTC
Organism: Rhabdochlamydiaceae bacterium; assembly: GCA_044226975.1. Classification (GTDB taxonomy): domain Bacteria; phylum Chlamydiota; class Chlamydiia; order Chlamydiales; family Rhabdochlamydiaceae; genus JBGAFT01. Next base: position 3,165 of record JBGAFY010000113.1, on the reverse strand, counting down.
AGCATTGAGTTGACTATGTTCAAATACCATGACAAACCTGACAGACTTAGCGGATTCAATCACTTTTTTCATTACAATTGTATTGGCAAGGGCTACATCTAATCCCCTGCTATCACTCAACCCTGGCATATCAAAAAAAGTTAGATTGCATTCTTTATTAGCTTGATTACTTTCTTTGTGCCCCGAGATCATATCTTCCATTGTTGAAGATCCATCAGGAAATTTTACAGTAACATCAGGATTCTTCTCGGAATAAAAGTACAGGAATCAACCTTAGTACCGATGACAGCTACTTCTTTTTTATTGGAGTTAGGATCCACGACAATCACCCCATCCTCTTCTTTCATCGTGCATCCATACAAAAAATTGATCAATGTACTTTTACCTGCACCAGTATTCCCAATGAAAATCACGATATCCTTATCTTTTGCTTCTTTTGCAGCTTTTTCCCCTTCCTTTAAAAGGTAATTAAACAGCTCTATTTTCTCGTCGATTGGTCGTGCGAGATAGCTTTTATCGAGAAGTAAATTAATCCTTTCCCATTCCCCATCAGAAAAACCCTCTGCATGAACTTCGTCCATCATGCTTAATGCTGTTAGGATTCCTAAAAGCAGTAGCAAGCTATTGATAGAAACCTCATTAGAAACGGATACAGGCACATCATTAAAAATGTTGTGAGAGCGTCGGATCGATTCAGCTTGTATCAAACTCCTATAAACTGAAAGAGGTCGTTCCTTAGAAAACGTGTGAAAGTGAGTGAAATTTAGTCTTTTTATTAGAGCTTCATTAAATCTATGTGCTTGCTCCATTTTAGAAAAAGTAACTCTGGTCACTGAAGATTGAAAGCTAGGTCCTTTGGTAAAATTTTTATGGTTCATTACATGTGGTTGGGCAATAGGGGCCATTCCTGAGAATCCAGAATAGGCTCTAAAAGATACAAAAGACATATAACCTCCTAAAAATTAAAAAGTTAAATTTTGTAAAAATTAAACTTTTATTTAAAGACAAGACATTAATTTAATTCGGATTCAGCCATTCCGACTTTGCCTCTTAGAAAATAACTCGCGCAAAGAACGACTCTACGATTTAAAACTCACGAGTCAATTTAAAGAACTCAGTAACACTGCTATTTAAGGTGGAACAAAATTGAATTATCAACCTCTCGAGCAACTATAATTTTAATCAACTATAAATCAAACACTTACATTTTTTTCTTGAACATATGTATCTTGTAGGATACAATTAAAATATATGGAAATTGAGATTGAAATCTACGAAACATCCTCTGGGAAACGACCTTTTGAGTCATGGTTTGAAGATGTCAGAGAACTTCATACTCGCGCCAAAATTCTAACACGACTGGACCGCCTCAAGTTGGGCAATTTTGGGGATTGTAAGACAATTGGTGATGGCGTATGCGAGCTGAGGATCCATTTTGGCCCCGGCATCAGAATGTATTATTCGAAGATAGGGAATAAAGTGATTTTGCTTCTCTGCGGAGGCGATTAAGGATCGCAAGTCAAAGACATCAATAAAGCAAAGGAGTATTTAAAAGATTATCAATCCAGGGAAAAAAAACATGGCAAGAAGTAAAAATTATCAAGAATGGCTGATTGAAAAGTTAAAAGATCATGATGAGGCTGTAGCATACTTAAATGCAGCTCTTGAAGAAAGTCTTAAAGGTGATGAAGAATCACAACATCTCTTTCTTATTGCACTCCGCAATGTAGCTGAAGCGCACGGCGGTATTGGAAATTTAGCAAAAAGAACCGGCATGGGTAGAGAAAGTCTTTACAAGACTCTTTCTGGGAAAGGCAATCCAAAATGGCACACTCTTGTTTCACTGGTTATGGCCCTTGGATTGAATTTAAGATTAAGCTAAGAGTTTGTCTGTATTTTTTAAATTAAAAACACACCAAACACTACTTCGAAAAGGTATACACAAGTGGTTCAAAAATCGACAATTTTGACAATCCCAGCTCTAATAGACTTTAGAAGAGCTTTCTCTTTGCACGAGACGCCTTCCAAGGGCACTTCGTGCAAAGATGAAGTAAGAAATAATTTCCGTTAGTCAATTTGAAAAGCTCAGCAACACTGCCATTACGGTCTTTCAGAAGTTGCGATAATGACTTGTTCGCATTTTCTTTCCAAAAAGACACTAGCATGTGCTGATTGAAATAAGCGCTGATAGTTTCAGCCTGATGATCGAGCTCCAATTCCTTCAATTTATTTAAAATATCAGTGAAATGCGCTTGGAGCTTTAGCCACTGACTTGGATCTTGAAAATACTGCCAGACTTTATGGGGACTATTTGTAGCTTCGTGGAACACACCATTTAAGTTCTCGATCTCTCCTGCAACAACTTTCATCGTTTCAATGGAGGCCACTCCGAGATCCAAAGCTTGAGTTTTCGCAATCATAATATTGATAAAAGCGATCATGGTACTGCAGAAAGCAGTAAAGTCAGAACATGCATTGACAACCGCTTTTTGCATCAATAGGAGATCTTTTGTACTTTTTGCTTTTTCAACCAGGTCCCAGTTCATCGATGGGCAGGTAATCTGCTGGAGTTCTTTTGAAGGTCCAAGAACGCCTACAAGGAGATTTAGATCGTCTAAAGATTTAATCCCACAGAGTGCGAATTCCTTGAGCTGTACCGGTTCTTTGTTATGCCAAGTAATTTGCTTTGTAAGACTGGAAAGAAATTGCGCTATCGCTAATTCGGCATCGCTTAGCGGGACATCCTCTTCAAAATCATTAGAGGAGGCAATTTCAACAATAAGCTCTACAAGGGGCCTACATATATTTTCTACAATTAAAAACTCAGCATTGTCCGAATTTCCAGAAAGAATTTCTGTGGCATATCCCTTATGATTTCTATTTTCTGCACTGAATTTTTCCTGATTATGCAGAAAAAAATAAGTGGCTAATTTATTTTTCCCATTTTCTGATAGCTGCTTGAATAACTCTATAATTTCTAATGTTTGGAATTCTTTATCCTCCAACAAACAATCATACACACACTTTGACATATCTTCGAGAATCGAGAGATCGTGAGCCATTTCATCTACTAGATCCCGCTTAATTTCATTGTCCCAGAGACCAATAAACTGCAAAGCATTTAGGCGCTTAAAATCCTTAGGGATTTTCTTAAGCTGATTGCCG
>JBGAFY010000112.1:0-4723 GCA_044226975.1 Rhabdochlamydiaceae bacterium | reverse complement strand
TTGTTGATCCGATACAAGAGTTGAATCTCTATTTCTTTAACAATAGTCATTTAGATTAGAACTAATATGAATTTATCAACCACCCGTTCGCTTCGCTCTCTAGAGAGCACAGAGAACACAGAGGAAGAATCAGATAGTCTAACGGGTCAAATCATTGGCGCAGCTATTGATGTTCATAGAGCATTAGGTCCTGGACTACTCGAATCAGCCTATGAAGCATGCCTAATCTACGAACTTCGATTAAAAAAGTTAGAAATAGAGTCACAAAAATCGATACCGATAGCTTATAAAGACGTAGTGCTTGACTGTGGATATCGCGCTGACCTAATTGTGAAAAATCAGGTCATTGTTGAAATCAAATCCATAGGCAATCTTACACCGATTCATGAGGCACAATTATTATCTTATCTAAAATTGTCTGGTTGCAAAATTGGACTACTGATCAATTTCAACGTAAAGTACCTGAAAGAAGGCATTCGTCGAATGAAATCTTAGGATTTTTTCTCTGTTTTCTCTGTGCTCTCTAGAGAGCGAAGCGAACGGGTGGTAAAATAATTCCTGCAAGATCTTAATCGAAACAGATGAGATCGTGTGCGATTTGCTCTAAAAAAACTTACTGTTCAACCTCCCAACCGCCACCTAACGCTTTGTAGAGAACAATCATGTTGAGCAGAGCTGAAGTATCCGTGTTCAAAAGAGCCTGATCAGACGCATTCAATTGGCGCAAGGCATCAAGGACGTCTGTATAGGCCACTAACCCTTTGTCAAATCGTACTTGTGTCATTCCTGCGACATCTCGGGTCTTTTCTGTGCTTCTACTAATGTCGTATACTGTCTCAACAGCTTTTGTGTATGTGATAAGCGCGCTTTCTGCCTCTTCTAAAGCGTTTAACACTGTTTGCTGGTATGTATATGCTGCATATGAAGCTACTGCACGGCTCGCATGCAAATTGCCCACAAGCTGTCCCCCCTCAAAAATCGGGATATTTACATTGCCACCGTAATCCCATGTTCTGCTTGCCCAATTGAAAAGGTTGCTGAATTTCAAAGATTGGAAACCGCCATCAGCGCTGAGGACGATACTTGGGAAAAACGATGCTACAGCAACGCCAATGTTCGCTGTGGCGGATGCTAATTGTCGCTCCGTGCGCCGCACATCGGGCCTACGGCGCAGCAAATCTGAGCGTAGCCCCACAGCAATCTTTGTTGGTATTTCTGGCATTGGCTGCAAAGGGAGTAGCTCTTCAGCGAGGGCTTCTGGAAGGTTACCTGTTAAAATGGAAATGGTATAAATTCCTTGGTACACTTGCGCAATGAGATTAGGAAGGTTAGCTTGCGCAGTGGCAAGTTGTGCTTCAAGCCGTTCTAAATCGAGCTTATTAGCAAGCCCTGCCACATATTGCTCACGCACGATAGCAAGCTTCTTTTCAAGGAGCTCTATGTCTTGCTCTATGAGCACTGCCAACTGTTGGCTACTCCGGATATCAATATAGTTGCGCGCGACCTCTGCCAACACTGAGATCAAAATGTCGTTTTTTTGTTCAATGGCACTTCCGATATTGGCCTCCGCAGCTTCCACAGAGCGCCTTGTCCTACCAAAAAGGTCTATTTCCCACGTTGCATCTAAGAGAGCATTGTACAAAGGCTGCACTTGCGGTGTTTGGATTGTGAACGGCAAACCTGTAGTCGTCGAAGGGCCTTGAGTAAAGGAAGGTCCGGCAAATATTGGCCCGTTCTTACTGAAATATGTCTTAGTTCCATTGAGGTTGGCAGCAAGCTGAGGGAACAACGAAGAGGCTGCGACTTGTCTTAAAGCACGCGCTTGAAGGACATTAGCCTCGGCTGCAAGGATGGTGTTGTTGTGCTGCACTGCTGTTTCAATGTATTTGTTGAGCAAAGCGTCGTTAAGCACTTGCCACCATTTTGTCTCAGGAGCTTCACGCGATATCGATACCTCGCCCGTTTCCGGAGACCCTTCCCAAGTGTCCGGGACATCGTTAACAGGAGCTTTATAGTTTGGGCCAACTGCACACCCACCTAAAAGAAGAGTAATCGCAATCCATCGTTTTCTCATTCTAGCCTCCTGCGGAAAAATATTGCAGAGCCCACAAGGGTAAAAAATCCTATGATCATCATTGGCCACACATTAGCAAAGACCATCCACGCTGGCATCGCTTTGAGAAACACTCCCTTTGAGATCACTAACATATAACGCAAAGGGATAAAATAGCTCACTGGCTGCAGCCATGTCGGCTGATTTTCAATCGGGGTAGCAAAACCTGCGAGTAGTACGGAAGGGACCATGAACACAAAGACACCCAGTATGGCTTGCTGTTGCGTTGCCGAAAGAGAAGAAATAAACAATCCGACCCCGCTGATCGCACTGACAAACACTAATAAAGCAGTATACATTACGAGGAAGGAACCAGTAAAAGGGACCCCGAAAATAAAGATCCCAACGGTAAGCATCAAAGTCCCCTCTAAAAGACCAATTAGAATTCCTGGAATGATCTTACCAATTAAAATTTCCACAGGTAACAACGGTGATACAAGAAGTTGGTCAAAGGTTCCCAGCTCCCTCTCCCTTGCGACAGATGTCGACGTCACGACCAAACACGTCAACATCGATAAGATACAGACAAGACAAGGGATGTTGTACCAATAGTAGAGGATATTGGGGTTATACCAATTGCGTTGGACCAGCTTGACGTTCTGCTGTTTTATTTCTGCTTTGGCCATGAAGTCATCATTGAATCGATTAATAATGTTCGTGGCATATCCAGCGACGATTTGCGCTGTGTTAGATTTTCTTCCATCAAAAATGAGTTGGACATCTGCCGCCTTATCGCTATCGAGATTGCGCGAGAACTGTTCATCAATAGAAATGACCATTACCCCTTTTTGATTGTCGATAAAAGGCGCGATCTGCTCCACCCCTTGCAGATATACGATGTGATTAAAAGTAGGAGCGCCATGGAAGCGCTGCACAAGCTCAAATGCTTGTTCTCCGTTATCTCGGTTCAAGATTCCAATCGGAACATTTTTCACATCGAGCGTCGCTGCAAACGTGAAGAGGAACAGTTGCGTGAGCGGTGGCATTAATATGGCAATCCTGCTTTTAGGATCGCGCCACACGGCAAGCAGTTCTTTGATGATCAATGAGTAAATTCTATACCACATCAGTCCAACCTCTTTACCGTTTTACGCGCCGTGATAAGAAAAAAGATCAATCCGGCGGCAAACATCGGAAGTAAATTGAACAAGATCAAGCTCCAAACATTGCCTACGAGAAATAAAGTCTGCAAACACTGCACAAAGTACCGCGCTGGCATGACATATGTCAAAAGACGGATGGGCAAAGGCATACTCGCAATTTCAAAAATAAAACCTGAGAGGATATATGCAGGTAAAAACCCGACGACAATTGAGATCTGTGAAGCGACGATCTGATTTTTCGCCATCGTAGAGATCATGAGCCCAATGCCGAGAGCGCAAAATAAAAATGTGGCCGATACAATTCCAAGCAGCCACCATGATCCCCTTAAAGGGACATCATAGCCAAAGACTGCGATCAATACGCAGATCGTCATGGAGATCATCCCTAAAATAAAATACGGGATCAACTTGCCCACAACAAGTTCAAAGATTCCAACAGTGGTCGACATCATCGCCTCCATGGTCCCTCGCTCCCATTCACGGGCTACGACAAGGGCGGTGAGCAATGTGCCGATCAAAGTCATGATGATCGCTAGCGACCCTGGAATTAAAAAATTGCGGCTCTCCAACTGTTCATTATACCAATAGCGCGATTGGATCCTGACAAGTGGCTGTCCTTTCAAATTGTTACTGATCTTCTCTTGATTCAGCCAATTAGCAAATGCCCCTTGAACATAATTTTGCACAAAATTTGCAGTGTTCGGCTCGCTGCCATCGGCAACAACTTGGAGAGGTGAAATAATGTCAGGACGATTGCGGAACTGCGAGAAGTAGGAAGGGATCACGACAAATCCCCTTAGCGAACCTTTTGTCACGTCATCTAATACTTCTCGATAATCGCGCACAATTTTGACATCAAAGTAACGAGAATCTGTAAGAGATTTAGCAAAGCTTTGTGCATCAGGTGCTGTATCTTCCATCACAAGGCCGACTCGTAGATGGTTCAGATCCAACGAAACACCAAATCCGTAGAGAAAAATCAGTACGAGTGGCAAGACCACACTGATCAAGATGCTGCTCGGATCACGGATGATCTGATAACATTCTTTGGTAACCAATGCTCTTAAGCGGCGCATTTTGCCCGCCCTTGCCTCTTGGACAAGCTTATCTACTTGCTGCTTTTGAGTCATATTCCTCTATCAATTGGACAAAAGCATCTTCTAATGTCGGATTTGCATTCTCAGGAGATTGCGCAATCAGTTTCAGCTCATCGGGCGTTCCAGTATTGATCACTTTTCCTCGATAGATCAGAGCAATGCGATCGCAATACTCGGCCTCATCCATAAAATGGGTCGTGACCAATACTGTGACCCCCTTCTCTACAAGTCCATTAATATGGTTCCAGAATTCTCTTCGAGTGATGGGATCGACCCCTGATGTCGGCTCATCGAGGAACAAGACATCTGGGTGGTGCATCGTGGCACACGCAAGTGATAACCGTTGCTTGAACCCTAGAGGCAATAGATCGGTGTTTTCATTGAGATAGGGTTGAAGGTTGAACGCTTCG
>JBGAFY010000111.1:0-4736 GCA_044226975.1 Rhabdochlamydiaceae bacterium | reverse complement strand
TGTTTTTGCGTTCGGTGTTGATCTTAAGGATTTTGAAGTCGTACGTTTGGCCTAGATACTCATCGAGACTCTTTATGCGCTTGTTGTCGATTTGCGATCCTGGTAGGAATGCTTCCATGCCGATGTCGACCATCAAGCCGCCTTTAACTTTGCGCACAACTTTACCACGGACAATAGAGCCTTCATCGCAATTATGTACGATATATTCCCATTGACGTTGGCGACGAGCTTTGTCTCTGGAGAGAACGATTTGTCCGTCTTGACCTTCAGCTTGATCCAAAAACACTTCCACTTCGTTGCCGAGAACGAGTTCAGCAGGGTCATCAAATTCATCGATAGGTACTAAACCTTCTGACTTAAGGCCTACGTCGATCACGACAAAGTCTTTGGTGATTTCAACTATTCTGCCTCTAAGGATTTGCCCGACATTCATCGAAGAAATCGATCCTTCAGATGCATTAGCTTCTTTGCTGTCGAGTAAACGTTTGAATTGTTTAGCATCTTCTTCTTTGAAGTCGATGTCGTCGATTATTTTGCTTTCGCTCCAATCGATTTTAGAGTTTTTGGACATGTTAAAGGTTTCTCCTAAGTTTCTGTTTCATTGGCGAGAATGTTGCTTCTCGCCTTTTAGTCTATCCGTTTAGGGATAGTAATAGGGCCAATTAGAATGGCATGGTGGTGTATATTTACGAAGTAATCGAAACATGCACCGAGCGCCGCTGGCTTTTCGCCCCTTTGCGCCACGTCTTTTGAGGAAGTGGGATGCTGATTTTGAGCATGCGCAGGTAGCGCACTGTGCTAAAATTGAATGGGATAATGATCCAGCTAACGCACTAAGGAAACAGGTTATCAAATGAATAGTAATAACGCAATTACAAATGGATGAGGGGAGTGGGGAGGAATGTAGTTCAGGCACAGGCACGCAATCGGGCGCGGGCGCGATTAAAGAAAAGAGTTTGTGTGTGTTATTCCCTGTTCATGCCGAACTCGTGACCAATAAACTATCTTGCAGAACAAAATTGTGCCCGGCTATCTTAATTTTATGAAAACGATTGTATTAAAGTTTGGCGGCGCCTCTGTTGCAACGCCTGACAGTTTCTCTAGAATAGTAGAGATAATTTTAAAAGTTCGTGAAGATTTTCCCTATATTATCGTTGTTGTCAGTGCCATGGGCAATTCAACTGATGAGTTGATTAAGCTCGCTCATCAGGTTAATTCCCAACCGTCTAAGCGTGAACTAGATATGCTTCTCTCTGTGGGGGAAAGGATCAGCATGTCGCTTTTAGCAATGGCCTTGAATGCGCGGGGAGTTGAAGCAAAAAGCTTCACGGGTAGCCAATCGGGCATAATAACTACAAGCGATCACTCCGAAGCGCACGTCATTGCAGTACGGCCTCATAGGCTAAAAACGGCTTTAGAGGAAGAAAAAGTTGTCATTGTAGCAGGTTTCCAAGGTGTTAGCCGAGAAGGAGAGATCACGACCTTAGGACGAGGGGGATCGGACACTTCCGCTGTAGCGCTTGCAGTTGCCATGCAAGCAGAGCGCGTAGAGTTTTACAAAGATGTACCAGGAATATTTTCCTCAGATCCAAAAAAAAATTTAAATGCAGAGCATTTTTCCTTGTTGAATTATGATCAAGCGCTAACTATATGTCTTAGCGGGGCAAGGGTCTTGCATTCCCGTTGCTTAGAGCTTGCAAAGAAAAATGGTGTGCCTTTGAAGGTCCTTTCCTTCAACGAGACCCTTACGCAAGAGACATGGATCATGGAAGAAAAGAACAATCGGCCAGCGCAATCTGAGTACGAAGTGGCATATGTTTGAGTTGGGTGACCTTGAAGACAGAGAAAAAGTCTTCCTAAAATCGGGGGGCATTCAATCAAAAGGAAGAGAATTTCCTAAAATCCATCATGTTCTTGCCGATCCTTCAGAACCTCTATCCTGCTCTTTAAGACATTTAGAGTTATTGCGTAGTATGTTAGTCCGTTTATCTTTAGATGAAAGGATCTACGGAGATATTCCAGACGAAGATACTCGTATAAGGTGTTTTTTCGCGCTCGAAAAAGCGCTCCCGATCGTCGGCTGGCGTCAATGGGGGGAACCTCCTCTCAATTGTGCAGTGCATTTGTTGGTACGTCATCAACCGTTTGTGGCAAAATTTTTTTTCGATATGGTGAGCCGCTGGCTTATTCCAGGTCAAAAAATTGATGTCCGCCTTTTTTTTTCGGAAGATTTTTATTTGCCTGACATTAGTGAGACAAGATACCAGTTATGCGAAGTAGTGATCTCTGTTTTTAGTGTAAAGCAAATGGAGTCCCTGCATCGCAATTTACCGATTTTGTTAGCAGAAATTAGAATGGGGGTCATTTCAGCCTTCCACGCGGCGCGAATCATTGAAGGAAAAGGGCTTTCGATAGAAGAAAAAATCATGCTTGTCCAAGAACGGATTGCATCCCAATTGCAACGTTGGCCACATCTGTTTGATTTGACAATATTTCAAGAAATGCAAACGTTTTTTTCTACTGTTGAGTCTGGGTTCAAGCGTTCACACGAACATGCATTTATGGCCCGCATTATCTGCTCTTTTCACCTCATTCGAAAATCTCTTATTCGAGCATTGGAAACTGCAGTTGAAGAAAGACCTGTTAGGGTTAAAACTTCTTATGCCGTATTGCACTCACCATTAGGAATAAAAAAAAATCTAGGAATCTCGATTGGTATCGTTTTGCAAAATGGAGGGGAAGTATTTGAAAAACATCATCTATGGAAAGCAATCGAGCAACTCTCTTTGGATTGCGAAATAATTGAAGACACCTATATTCACGAAAACGATTCAGCAAATAGAGTTCATCTTTTCTACATCGAAGTCGATGTTCAAGAAAAACGGCTCAATCGTTTGAGCATACAACAGGAACTTACAAGTGCTGTATCTCGTTGCGTCGAGCGGCTTACAAAGCCCATTTTTATGCCCCGCAACGAAGAAGAGGTGATGCGCAATATTTTGACTTTGAGCAAGCAGTTGAAATATGTTAGCGACCTTCCTCAAGTTATCATATCTTTCGAGTCTCAAACGGGCAAGGTCCTTTCTTTTACCGCAGTAATTTTGCGTATTTTAAAGCCTGATGTTGCTTCTTTCGATGAAATACAACAAAAGTACAATGATCCCTCATGCATTATAGAGCGCATTAAAAGAGTGGGGTTAATAAGGAAGAAATATCCCAAGGAAGCTGCGGTTATACGTTTGACTATTCCATGGGATGATTTTTTAAGGCCCGACCAATCCGTTGATTTGCTAAAAGCACGGCTTACAATTGCCCATAAAATACAGCAACTTGTGGGTGAATTTCGCGATTACAATGGAGGAATGCTCGCTAAACAACAAGAAAGTTTGCGACATTTTCAGCAGATTCTTGGCGAGAAATTAAAAAAATTTCAGTATCTTGTGGAGAATTTTTTTCATTCGATCACGCCTGTTGAGATCCGCAGTATCGCTCCAGCAGAATCTTTAAAAGTGCTGTTTGAGGGGATGTTAAAAATTAGCTTAAGTGGAGGGCATGGGCTGACAAAGGCAGCAACTGATAAACATCTCTATATTATTTTATCCGACGAGGATAGAGAGGTTGTTTTCGATGCTTTTTCTCGTCTTCAAGCGTTGCGACTCCCTTTTCCTACCTTACTTTCTACGTTGATTTCTCAAAATGAAGTACACGCATTAGGGATCATTTTGTTTGAGAAGGACTCAAAAATAGAGCAAATAATATTTGAAGCATTAGAGAGATCGGGCGCAAATAAGGATTAGGAAAGGTTTTGTTTCTTAGGGAAGTGGACAGTCTCTTAGGATTAATTTCGATCGTGCCCGTACCTGAGCCTGTGTGCGTGCCCGATCTTTACCTCTCCCTCCCACCTCTCAACTTGTACCTAATTTTCAGTTAAGATAAGCTTCTGTCCATATCTTGGGGTAGCATCGTATGTTTAAAAAGAATTCTTCATTTATTCAAGTAGAGCCGTCTTTGCTTTCAGCAGATTTTGGTAATCTTGCTCATGAAGCTCAACGTGTTGAAGAAGCTGGTGCGGATGCCCTACATATCGATATAATGGATGGTCATTTTGTTCCCAATTTAACGTTCGGGCCAAAGATTGTCGCCGCAGTCAAGCGTTCTTGTAAATTGTTCTTAGATGTTCATCTCATGATCTACAATCCTTTCGATTACATTGAAAGGTTTGCAGAATCAGGAGCAGATCGAATTACCATACATTTTGAGGCGACAGAAGATATCGAGGAGACCCTGTCCTTCATCCGTAAATGCAACCTTCAAGCGGGATTGGCCTTTTCTCCTGAGACCTCATATTCTATGATCCCAAAGTATCTCGACAAATGCGATATGGTCTTATTAATGACTGTAAATCCGGGCTTTGGCGGTCAAGCATTTATGCCAGAGGTTCTTGAAAAAATTCAATTTACTCGCGACTTATGTGATCAGCTCAATATTCGCAAAGGGGGTGTTGTAGCTAAAGGCAACAAGGAAGATGAAGCCCTTCCTCCTTATGATATTCAAGTAGATGGGGGAATTGATGACAAAACAGCTCAACTGTGTGTAGATGCCGGTGCAAATATTCTTGTTTCGGGCTCATATCTTTTCAAAGCCCCTGATATGCATGCAGCAATTCAGGGATTACGCAATATTAAGAGGCAGAAGCCTTCTTCGATAACACCTTCTAAGGTTAAAAAATGAAAAAA
>JBGAFY010000110.1:0-4959 GCA_044226975.1 Rhabdochlamydiaceae bacterium | reverse complement strand
TTAAAATCAAATTCTGATGAAGGACTTAAGCCCCTAACATGCAAAGATAATGTTTCTTCTCAAATTCAAAGCTGCTATACCCTATTGTGGAAGACACCTCTTTTTGAAGTTTCTTAATTTCATCAATTAAAATCTTTAAGTACTTAATTTCTGATGTCTTCAAAAATACTACAATAAAGCTTTCTTCTCTTTTCTCCTCTAGCATGAAATCTTGATCGAAGGAGATCTTTTACTGGCAAATTCATGAAATGAGCAAAAATTTTCTGGCTTAAAAGGAGTCGATATGGATGCCTGAAAACTTGGTGGATTAAAACAAAACAGATCGGAGATCAATGGAGAAAATTCTTCATGCTTGAATCTCAGAGTGTTCTTAATTTCTTCAATTTGTTTGTTTTGTAGAAACAATAACCCGCCATTATAGTCTCTAAATGGACCAAATATCTGTTCTATGATCTTAACAATGTAGTTTCTAGCTAGATTGAGATCTACAGACCAATTTTACTTAAAAATAATGAATGGTCGATTTCTAGGGAAAAAATGATCCCTTCTTTAATGCTATCATTCGAAAGAGGGCCAAATGAAATGACTTTTTGAACCGTCATTGTTGATGATGGAAGAGATATTGTTTCCTAATGTCTGGGTCATTTTTTTTTCTTACCCTTACCAAGACAACGCTATAACTTAACAATCCTTGTACGTGGTTCTGAAAATAGATAATTACTTGAGGGATATCATCTTTTGTTTAGCTCTTTTGCAAGTTGAACAGTATTTTTTTGTAAATTTCTTCTTCATTATTGGAAAACAGCAGGGAAAACGTCAGAGTTTGAATGCTATGCCTTAATTCCAGGGAGTTTCTGTTTAAGAAGATTAGTGTCTTTGCGGGTAAGATTTTTTCCTCGCAATTTTTTTATTTCTAAATAACAAAATAGGAAGGATTTGCTTTTATCCGTACAGGGAATAAAACGAATCTGAAATGAGCTCGATCCCTGGAAGTAGGGAGACCAGTGCACGATAAATATTTTTTTCTTCTAATAGTTCATAAGAGTTCAATAAATTGAGGCCGACTGCAATTCCGACGATGCAATTATCTTCATGACTTGAAACTTGAAATATTTTAACTGTTAAATTCCCGCTTCGATTCTTCTTCCCAGCTTATTTTTTCGATATAGGTTATATTGGAGAAGTATGAGGTTTTCAATTAATTTTAATGGACGTTCGTTTAAGAAGCATCTGGCTAGCAGATACCAACGTTCGCATCGCTATTTCTGTCAGAAGCTCTTTTTGATAGATTTTAGGGAACCGGGCAACGTGTCTTTTTATGGAGTTCAGAAGTTTGAAAGGGATCAATCTAAAATCCTTGAGAAAATTGATTAGGCATTTTCTATTACCCTATCAATTTTTTCAAACCTTTTATCGACAAATATTTAAGAGGTCGTTTATACGACCCCTTATCCTAAGGTGTCTTAAAAGCCAAACGATACTTGGACGTTTGCTTTTATTATCAGAGTAGTTGTGGCCAAATTCCCCTTCATAATTTAACGAAAGATAATACCTGTCTTGTCCTAGATAAGCAGTTAAGCCTGCTCCAGGTGCGATGAGGTTGCGATTTGGGTATAGCCCCGTTACGTTAAAAGTACAATTTGTTCCCTCAAGGCTAGCTTTTTCATGCTTCCCATCGTAGCGATGCTCCCCTACCAAGCTTGCTGCGTATGGGCGCATTTTATATCTTTCTCTAGAGACACAATAAGAAGCTTGTAGACCTGCTTCTGCACGGAGCATGTCCGCATTTTTATCACGCACTTTGACATTCAAGCTTTGAGCGCCGCGTTCTTTGAAGGAATCCTGATGTAAATGGACATAATCGAGCATGCCGAACGGGCTGATCAAGAGATGATTTGCTTTATATAAAAATCCAAGGTCAAGATGTCCTGCAACTTCTGAGCCTTGAGGATGGGAAGTGGCTTTACGATTGATATTTGAGAACTCGATCTTGCGGTGTGCTTCGTAGTCATTGTAAGCTCCGGTTACCATGGCGTTCACAAAAAGATATTTTTGAAAGAATCCAGCATACACTGTTCCATAATAACTTTGGATATGGCCACTCCCTCTTTTTTGGCTAAAGTCGAGATCAGAGTACGAATATGCAACGCCAGCCCCTACAACAAAGTGATTGGCTATTGTGTAGTCATACCCTATCAAGAAACCGCCTGTGGAAGCATGGTAACCAATTTTATTTTTATTGCCATCTTCCTTGATCCAGTCGCCATAAGCATCGGCCCATACATGCGAATGCTCTTTTTGTAAGGTGCATGCTGTTTCGTATACTTGCTCTAGACGTGTGCTGATGGAGCTTCTCATACGGAAGGTGTTATTTTGTTGTGCGAGGGCAAGGTTAGTATAAACTGCTGGAGCTATCTGATTCAGCGCCTTTTGCAGTTCTGCTACACTTGAAATTGAGCCAAGGGTATTGATGACGTTGGCTAAGTCTCCTGTCGCTGTTGTTTTCAATTGGTCGATACAGATCGCTACTTTTCCGGCATTTCCTGAAGTAACTACAGTGCTAAAAGGAACGACTCCTAAAAGGATATCAATCTCATTTACAAGATATTGAACAGTGAATTGAATTAAAGGCATTGATGATTTGACTGTAGTGAAAACTCCCGAAACAGTACCTGCTGGAGTTTGAACAATCTTAAAGATTGTACCATTAGTATAATCACCGTTATCAACTGTCAACTGTAGTGTTGACCCTGGTAGAATTGTCAAGCTGCCTGGATTGATAATTAATAAGCTACTTGCAGTAGGAGTCACTTCGATATCTAGAGTGGAACCAGAATTTAATGTTTGGTTGCCAGCTAACGTTAAAGTGCCAACTGAATTCCCTGGTTGTACAGTACCGCTTATTGATCCCACTCCTGAAACTAGACCAGTTCCCTTTAATGTTGCTCCAAAGGCCACATTTTGAAGGGTCGCATTAGATATGGCACCGTTAACAGTGAGTATTCCAGCGTTGACGTTTGTAGCTCCTGTATAAGTATTGTTTCCGGAAAATGTCAAATTACCAACATTTTGCTTTGTTACCGAGCCTGTCCCACTTATAGTTCCTGAATAAGTGCCGTCCGTTGCTTGATCAAAGACAAGGGAAGCATTATCGACGATATTCCCTTGGAGGCTTGTTGTATTTCCTTGGAGGACACCTCCTGAGATCGTTGTTCCTCCGCTATAAGAATTGGCTCCAGTTAGGATGAGTGTGGAAGCGTTAACTTTTGAAAGAGATCCTATGCCGCTGATCGTTCCAGCAAATGTTGTTGAATTTGCATTTCCTACCTGTAAATTTGCACTACCTAAGACAACACTTCCAAAACCTGCTAAGCTGCCGATTACTTGAGAAAAGTTACTGAGGTTAAGTGTAGTTGCAGGATTAAGCGTGTAATCGGAGTTTGGTGCCAAAGCGTTTGCTGCACCTGCTTGAACGGCTCCTCCAGTGACAAAAGTGACTCCTGTATATGTGTTGGAGCCACTGAGTGTTAACGTTCCTGCATTTTGTTTGGTAAGACTACCAGTGCCGCTTATGATTCCAGCATAGGTCCCTATGGCAGCTTGGTCAAAAATTAAGGAAGCGTTGTTCGTGATGTTTCCTTGCAGGCTTGTCGTGGATCCCTGAAGAACGCCCCCTGTGACCGTGGTGCCACCACTATAAGTGTTAGTCCCTGTCAGTATCAAAGTAGAGACATTGACTTTGGTAAGAGAACCAGTTCCAGTAATTGCTCCAGAGAAAGTGGTAGAGTTGGCATTGCCCACTTGCAAATTGGCAGTGCCAAGGGTCACGCTACCTGCACCGTTTAAGCTGCCGATTATTTGTGAGAAGTTGTTAAGATCGAGAATTGATGTAACAGTGTAATCGGAAGCGGATGAAAAAGTATTTACAGCCCCGGCTTGTAAGGTCCCAACATTAACAATTGTTGCACCCGAATATGTGTTGGCACCGGTGAATGTTAATGTTCCAGCATTTTGTTTTGTTACGGTTCCCGATCCGCTAATAACTCCTGCATACGTGCCGACAGCAGCTTGATCAAAATCAAGAGCGGCATTATTAATAACGTTTCCTTGAAGACTAGTTGAGGAACCTTGGAGAGTTCCCGCAGAAATTGTAGTCCCTCCACTATAAGTATTTGCTCCAGTCAAAGTTAATGTGGATCCACCGACTTTGGTCAAAGCGCCTGTGCCGCTGATCACACCGGAAAAGGTGGTCGAAGTCGCATTTCCGACTTGCAAAGTGGCGCTGCCGAGGGTCACGCTTCCAGTTCCTGACAAGCTCGAGATCACCTGAGAGAAATTGTTAAGGTCTAAAGTTGCTGCAACGGAATAATCTGATGTAGGAGCAAAGCTATTAACAGCCCCTGCTCTTAATGTACCACCGTTGACAATAGTCCCCCCTGTGTAGGCATTGCTTCCAGAAAGAGTGAGGGTCGAGGCATTGATTTTAGTAAGTGCTCCAGTACCACTGATCACACCGGAAAAAGTAGTCGAATTAGCATTGCCTACTTGCAAGTTAGCACTGCCAAGGGTCACACTTCCAGCCCCCGCCAAACTGCCTATGATCTGCGAGAAGCTGTTAAGATCGAGTGTTGAGGTAACAGTATAATCCGAAGCGGGAGCAAAACTATTGGCTGCCCCAGCTCTTAATGTTCCTGCACTGACGAGCGTAGCTCCAGTGTAGGTGTTACTTCCAGAAAGGGTTAATGTTGAGGCATTGACTTTGGTCAGAGAGCCTGTACCGCTGATCACACCTGAGAAGGTTGTGGAAGTCGCATTGCCTACTTGCAAGTTAGCACTGCCTAGGGTCGCGCTTCCCGCCCCCGCCAAACTGCCGATGATCTGTGAGAAGTTGTTAAGATCGAGGGTTGAGGTAACAGTATAATCCGAAGCAGGAGAAAAACTATTGGCTGCACCTGCTCT
>JBGAFY010000109.1:0-5191 GCA_044226975.1 Rhabdochlamydiaceae bacterium | reverse complement strand
CTGCTTCTGAATATAGCGATGCAGATTTAGATTGGGGCGACAAACAGAATTTAAGCAAGAAGCGTCCTATGTACCCAAGCCATGGATGGATTTGGCATAATGATAAACACAGTATAATTCAGGGGCGACTTTGGGGAGGATGTCTTGAGGTGTTGGACCTTCACCTCTCGGTTAGGCGGTATTTACCCGACCTTGCCCAATTGAATGATGCTATTCTTTTCATAGAAACTTCAGAAGAAATGCCTTCTGAGGGGTTTGTATATCGTTTTATTGCTGCTCTTGCTGAACTGCATATGTTAGAAAAATTTCAAGCTATCCTAATGGCTTACCCAAAAGCACAGTTCTGTGATAAAGCACCAGCTGAAGGTAGAGAAGCTTTTATTATAAACCAGCAGAAGGCTGTAAAAAGCGCTCTACAGGATTACGATGTTGATATCCCTGTCATTTTTAACATGAACTTTGGTCATACCGATCCTCAAATAATTATTCCAAACGGTGGCCATGTGAAAATTAATGGCTCTTTAAAAACGATCGAATTTTATTAATTTATTTTACGAAAAAGTCTATCAAAACATTCTCCTAATGCGTAAAAATTGCGTAATTTTCATAAAATCTCTCCTGATTGCAGCTGAATTCCCTATGAGAAATCAGTTTTAGGTGGCGAGATTAGTGATCTCTTTATTGCCATCTAATCCAGTTTTTTCTACACTAATGCCTTTTATAAAGAAGGGTATATGGGTGCGATTAGAGAAGCGAAAAAGAAAGATGGATCAGTTACCTATCACGCTGAAGTTCGCCTGAAAGGTTACCCTCCTCAAAGAGAATCCTTCCGTACAAGGACATTAGCCAAGAAATGGGTTCAAGATACAGAATCTGCAATTCGAGATGGTCGCCATGTTCGGATTGCCGAGGCAAAAAACACACCGTCAAAGATTTAATAGACAGATTTGTTTCTCAATGGTTGTCTCAGTTTCCTCATAGGGTAGTTAGACAAACAGCTTATTTAGCTTGGTGGAAAGAAAGGCTTGGTCATTTGCTTCTAGCGGATTTAACCCCTGCTGTTGTGGCTGAAGCGAGAGATGCCCTGCTATCGGAGATTACGACCAGGCAAAAATTACGAAATCCTGCAACAGTAAATCGCTATCTGGCTGCTTTTTCTAGAGCTTTGACCATTGCAATGAAGGAGTGGGGATGGGTTGATGATACTCCTATGCGGAAAGTTTCCAAGCCATCCGAAGGGAACGGAAGGAATCGTCTTCTTAGCCTGGAGGAGAAAGATCGTCTTTTACAAGAATGCAGGCTCTCTCCTAACCCCCATCTTTTTCCAATCGTTTCTTTGGCTCTTTTGACAGGAATGCGATTTGGAGAAATCGTTGGATTGAAGTGGGAGGATATTGACCGTCAGAATCGGACTATTACTCTTGAAAAAACGAAAAATGGAGAAAGAAGGATTCTCCCTTTAACTGATCCGGTAGAAAAAATTTTAGCCAATTGGCAGAAAACCGATATTGCATCTGGTCTAATTTTTAAACCAACCAGCCCAACCAATCGATCAGGACTGGTAGACATTCGGAATGCATTTATAAAAACTCTCCAGCGAGCAAAAATTCTAAATTTTCGCTTTCACGACCTCAGACACGCGGCGGCATCTTTTTTAGCGATGTCTGGTGCAACTCAAGGAGAATTAATGGCCATTTTGGGACATAAAACGCCGACAATGACTAGGCGTTACGCCCACTATAGTCAAAAGCACATAGCAAACGTGATGGAACGCACACAGGCAAATTTATTGAATCAGGAGTGACAATGGAAGCGAAGCAAGAAGATAAACGCTGTTTGCGAAATGCGATCTCTACGGAATTCAATCTTCTCAAAACCTCGGAAACCATTGGAGGAGCATTAACCCATCTTGGGTCTCTTATTGCAAAGATTCGATGTCAGCCCCATGTCAATTGTATCATAGCTTCTGCAGAGACCGAGCTAGCAGAGGAAGATCGCATCGCTTTCGAAAACCTCGAAAAAGCCGTTGCGTGGTTCCATGAAAAAATCAGAATCCTGTTAAAGCATGTCTCATGGACGCCCGATTCATTTGCGATGGCTGATGTCAACGCGCTACTCAATTTTCATACCTTATCTCTTAATGCTAATGGCTATGCTGGCAGTCTCCTTTTTCAACTCAGACACCTGTATTCAGAAGTTACCCAAGAAGAAAAACATCGCCCTCCATTCGAGGGCTGGATGCGAACTGAAAGAAAGCACGGTTACTCTGTGGAGGTTTTTGATTGGCCTGATTATGTGGATAAGAGCCTTAACTCGCTTCCTCCGGATCAACAATTGCACCAATGGAAAGAAAAGGCGGATACTTCTCTTCCGTGCTTACTTCGATTCCTGAAAATATTATCTCTCTACCCCACATTTACCCCTCTTACACTGCCCGCTCGACCAACTCTCGATAGTTTACCAAAAAATCTTCTCCAATTGGAGGAGAAGCAATACCAAGCTACTGTAGGGTATTACCTCAGTGCATTCAGGTCCCCTGATCCCATGAAGCACCCGCTCTCCGTTGCTGAATTGATCAAATTGGTAGATCGATTCTTGTATATGCTAGAGCAAAGGCTTGAGTTCGGCAAACCGAACGAAGCAAAATCCTCTGTACAGGTCAATATTTTCATCAATCAATTCTTTTTCTTTTCAGAGAGAATGAAGACGGATAATGCGGCAACGCAATCGGCTTCACAAGAGAGTGCAGAGCCTGCTTCGTTTGACACTTCTAAAAAAACACATGGGCATACATGGAAAGAAGAATCTGATCAAAAAGTGCTTTGTTCCATAGGCAAGGAAATTTGGAGCCAAGCCGTGCGCAACGTTTCGTTGCAGGCGCTGAAGAATCTTTCTCAGAATGACATCGCGGACAAGATCAGGCAGGAAGCTAGAGCTCGTGGTATCAGACTTTATCGTGATGTTCCCTCTCGTTATGCCAAATCAGCCAAAGCAACCGATCCTCGCCATTGGGAAGGTGGTCGTTGCTTAGGCTTCAAGAAAGGGTACTCTACCGAAGAAGGGGGTGTTTAAATTTAGAAAAGGGGATTTTTTATAAAAATTTTCCCCTCTATGTAGCCCCCTCCCATCTAAACGTTCATTTTTAGACGACTCCTTTGACGCTAGCCTAAAATAAGTAAAATGAGGGCATACGCGAAAAAACTGAAATAAGGAGCGTTTTATGACGGCAGTTCAAACATTAGAAACTACCAATAAAAAAGTTGTGCGTACTGTGCGCGAGTTCTGTCAAAAAACCGCGAAACAGGCGCGTGGCCATCAAGCGAGCATGCAGTGCGCGCCATTGTTCAACAAGGGGAGCAAAGCCCTTTTTGCTTCTGCAATTCTCAGATATAACCGTCGAGTTCTTATCGATCAGGTCGCATGGGATGCCTGTTTGGCTCGTCTTTCTCAATCCACAACCAACATGCCCATAAAGGAGGTAGGAGATGCTAAAGAAACTTCAAAAGACCAAGAAGCATTCGGATCGTGCCCAGCACTCATAAGAGTGTCTGGATCGAATACGAATGGCAAAAAAGCGCCTCAGTCAGTGCCTAGAAAGTACGAAACTGAAGCGCGGAAAGTGGCTGAAATCTTAGGACTTTAAACCTTGTTCCTCCCAAGCGTTAACTTGGGAGGGACTTTTGTCAACCACAAAAACGAGACTTTTCAATGACCAATAATACTACACCTACGGATACACCACCAGCTTCAATATCGGCAAATGCCTTTTTGATCCAACCTAAGAAAGGGGCAGTGAAGGCTTTAAAGGCGGTAAAGAGTGAGTTAAAGGCGGCTGGGTGTCATTGGCTGACGGCAGCGGGAGCTTGGAGCTGCCCCGCGAGGGCTAAAGAGACGATTGAAATGTTTTTAGACAAGAATCACATCGGAGCTGCCTTAACGCTTTTTCAGGACGACTATTTTTGCAAGGATGAGAGAGGTCAACAAGCGGATAAAGTATGGACTCAAATCGATATCTTGGAGAAGAGGCATTACGTCGAATCTACCGCCTTGCTCGTTGATCGCACGGCCTTTGAACGCGAGATGGAGGCAAGAGGACTTTCTCTAGAAGACCCTGACGTAAAAATGAGGTCGGAACAATTGAATGTCCGCGACAAAGCGCAGGGTGTTTTGATGGAAGAAATCATAGAGCTGCGGAATAGTGTGCGGCTGCTTGAGATGGCTGAAGAGACGGAGGTCAAGCTACCTTTCTATGTCCTTGGCCATAATGCCCAACGCGAGATTTTGATTTGGAAGGATGGACGTCTTATAGCGCTTCCTGCAGGGAGGTTGAACAAGGATGAACTTCGGCTCTACGTTGGGGGTGATTCCGAATGGTTTCGGGAAGAGGGTGCAGAAAAGGCACTCAAGCTCCAACTGATTGACACGGCGCACAAGAAGGGATTTATCGATGATCAAGCGCCTTTGAAAGCGGGTGTTTGGTACGTCAACAAGAGGTGGTTGATTATCTCTGGCAAGAAAGCTGTCATCGTTGAAGGAAATCGGTTGCAGTATCTCGAAGAGCCTATCTTTGAAGGTAAATTGATCGAAACAGAAGGGGCGTCGTGGTTGAATTGGTCAATAGTTGAAGAGGCTATGCAAATGGAGCAGAGTGACCTAAAGAGTGTTTTCAATCTCATTTATGTCAGGGTAAAACAGTGGAATTGGTTAGACCCATCAATGAGTGCCTTTGTAACGGCTTTTGTCATGTTGTCGATTATGCAGCAAGCCATGCCCTGGCGGCCTTGGATTTATCTAACGGGAGCGAAGTCAACCGGCAAGTCTACTTTTTTCGAGGACATTTTGCAGGGCATCTATGGAGGACAGGTTGAGCGTTTGGACAAGAGTACCGCACACGCTACTGCTCAAACCATCGGCAATAGTGGTCGCATCCCCGTGTTCGACGAGTTTGAGAAGCATAAGCACATTCCAGACATCCTTGAGCTGGCTAAACTCTTCAACCGAGGTGGTCAAAAAACCAGCGGCACGGGGTCCGATAAGGCCCATCGGTTTCATTTGCATCACATACCTTGGTTCGGGTCGATCTATTTGCCTAAGAAGGTCATGCAGGATGCGGCACAGGAATCGAGGATCATCAAATTTGAGCTGAAAAAGCTGACGAATACTTCGCCTCCTCTTGAACGATTTGGTGTTG
>JBGAFY010000001.1:0-38107 GCA_044226975.1 Rhabdochlamydiaceae bacterium | reverse complement strand
ACAAACCAAAAAAATTCGCCAAAATTCTCAAAAAAGCGACGAATCCTGAATCCGTTAACAGTATCTCTTAAGGGCTGCTAAAGAACAAATCTCATCTATTTAATAATCATTAGCCTTTTTTCCTGGGTTTGATAGAATACTTTGTTCTTCTTTCACAAAAGGGATCATATGCTCTTCACGAAGGCCGTAGAGATTGTCGATGCAGTCCGAAAACGCGGGTTGACTTTGAGGCTAAACGGAGAAAGTATCGTGCAATGGGCCGCCGAACAGAAAGCAGCTGTTACCTTTTTTGGGCGCAATTTGATCTTGGTAGCTGTTATAGGTTACTGGATCAATCGTTCTGGAACCTCAACGAAAGATTTTACGCTTCAGAGCAGATTTACCAACAATGGCTTAACTCTCCTGGCGGCGAAGGGAGAATATTGGCGACCCAAGAGCTAAAAAACATCTTCAAGATATTCCCGATCTCCAAACGACTTACGCAGCTCCTCTATTTCAATCAAATTTATTGTTTCTGGATCCCAATCTGAAATCCCTAATTCATGGGTTCAAAATATTTTGCGCCGTGCCCATAGCACATCATCTTATTATCGAAAGTTTTCGCAACACGCATTGCTTATTTCTGAAAGGGAAATACCGTGAAGCGCTTGCAGGTGCAATCACTCTTCTAGATGACCTGAATAAAGATGAGGCGTTTTGGAAGTCTCAAGGGTCACTTAGTTCGTTTTGGTTCTGTCCTCTATAGGATGAACCTATTACGCATTGCTTCTTTGGAGAGAGAATTAGGCATGAAGGAGGAAGAGAAAAAAACTCTTGCTGAAGTGGAAAGCTTTCTCCATTCATCGAGTATCACTTTTGCTTCTAAACATCAAAATCCTGAATCTAGCGCATTGATTACCCAATCTTTGCGGGATGGGAATGTGACAATTTTCGATTACATCGAATCCCTCAAAAAATGAAAAGACCTCTTGTTACGCAGAGGTCTTAAAATTATAAAAGGGGGGCTAATCTTTCTTGATTTGGCCCAGTTCCATCGCCATTTGTCTCATATGGATTCCACCATGCGCTCCAACCAAAAGGAAGATAAGCGGGGGTAGAAAAATCGCTAGGATCATCGACACGCCAGCAAGTACGAGCTGAGTCGTTTTTTCCTGACGAAAGAAGAAACCCATGATTGATGCGGCTATTTCTTCGACTTTCTCTGAGAGAAGCACTCCTATAATTCCACCTACCATCACTGCAAATACAGCCCAAACAACTCCAAAAAATACAAAGCTGAACAGTAATGCTAAGACAAACAGCATGCAGAAAAAAACTTCAAAACGGTGTTTTTTCGCATATGATTCGATCTCTTTCACAGAAACTCCTTCTTTCTTATGTCCATCCATGACTCACCAATAAATTTTATTTGTAAGAGACAGTCTCTAAAATTGCAATCTAATCTTCTCACTAATTTTTAATCAATATGGTAAAATAAAATAAATCGAATGAGATTAAAAAGTTGGATTTTGGAACAGTCTATAAATACCAATTATCAGAAATAATCTGCATTTTTGGGGTCTCGATCGCCTTGGCTGCAAGAGGACCATTTGCAGCAAATGGTCCTGCACTATTTGCGCAAATGAGCAACGCTGCAGACAAGGATGCGCGATGTTCCAAAAATGCAGATTATTTCTGATAATTGGTATATTAAGCCCATGAATAAAATTATTTTGCCTGAATCAGACGAAGAATTGCTTGCCCTTTGTGATGTAGACACTTTTCGTGCTAGTGGAAGTGGTGGACAACATGTCAATACCACTGATAGCGCTGTTCGTTTGACTTATCGGCCTTGTGGAATAGTCGTCACTTGCCAGGAAGAGAGAAGTCAATTTCTCAATAAAATGATCTGTTTAAAGAAATTGCGAGAGAAAGTGGAACGCCTAAATTATCGCCCGCCAAAACGCATTCCTACGCGTATTTCTCGTAGTAAAAAAGAAGAAGGCCTACGAAAAAAAAGTAAGCACTCAGAGAAAAAGAAGTTTCGACGAAAAATCGAGCACAACGATTAGCATTCTTATTTTGTGCCTGCTTTCAAATTACTTTTAACGTCTTAGTTCATTCTCTTTGAGTTTTTTTTAGGGATTATCTATTCTTCCCCATGCTTTCTAGTCTTTAGAGAGGTGGAAAAGTGATTGTAACTCCGTCTTCGCTTTGGAGATGGGACCGAATGCTTGATCGGTCATTTCCTTTTGCTATTCTACTTTGCTGCCTGCTCCTTGGTTGGTACGGATGGAGTCTTTTCTCTTATCAGTCCATTAATGGCAGGGCGAATGCATTGAGGCAAGGATCGTCTCAATTTGAGCTGAAAGAAAATGCCGATATGATCTCATCTGGGATGTTCTCGCTCAGCGGCAAACAACGAGCAAGTTTTTCTTTAGAGATTTTTAAAGAGCTCAACGTGTTAGCTGTTTCTACACGTCCTGATCTTTTAAGAAGCGATCCATGTATTGTTCTTGAGCTTAATCTTTCTGGCCAAAAAAAGACCTTAACCAATGGGGAAATTGTGTTTTTAGCTCATGAGGACTCCGGTGATGGAAGTTCGAGATTAATTTTTACAAATGAAAAGACTCCTCTCTGCATCCGACCATTAATTTTGGACCAGGCCCGAACTTTAATAGAATGTACGTTTGAAGAGTCTGTCGCGCGGAACAGCTTGGTGATGAAGCGTCAAGACCAAGAAATAGTGACGCTATCTGAAAATAAGACCGAAGAGAAAATGGCTGGCTTAGATTACCACCACATCATCTCTCAAGGAAAATTTTTAGGTCGTGATCTTTTACTCGAAAAATATAGCGGGGCCGCTTTGCTTTCTTTGAAAAACAAAAGTGTTATCCGTTTTAAGGAAGGGCGAGAGGCCTCAGTGCAATTTGTTGGCGCAGGAGATTTCCTTAAATGGGAAAATCGCGAGTGGAAGGCAACAATGCTTGATGATGCATGCAAAGGTAAACCTCTTGCACGTGTCAAAGCTATTAGCGAGGAAGGTGCTGAAATTGAGGTTTGGGATGAGTCCGGGTTTGGTTGGGGCAAAATACACTTAGGAAAAGAATATTCGAAACCTTCTGGAAGTAAAATAGAAAATATTTTCACTACTTTCCGCCCCAAAACACATCAGCAGTTCTCATGTCTAGCAGGCAAACGGCGTATCTTGGTGCGTGAAGGAGACTGGCTGTTAAAGACTCAAAAAGGATGGAGAGTAATTAGGCGGCTTTCAGAAGTCGATGGGATCATCAATCGTTCTCTCAATGGAGAGCTATTAATTTTTGATCAAGTGTTCCAAGACGAAAATAAGCTCATGATCAGAGGCCACTGGTTTGACGAGGCACGCTCTGTTTGTTCTCCCGTTCAATGGACTGTCGTAAATGAACAACGCACGCAAGTAAAACAGCGTAAGCGAAGGCCGAGCTATCTCAATACGTTGGGAGGAAAAATATGAATTGCGTGATTTCCTTCCTCTTTTTCATTGGGTTCATTACTGGAGCCAATGCTCAAACTATTGAGGAAAAAAAAGCCTCTTTGACCTTGAATGGCTCTCAAAATCCCGCAGAATTCCTTTATGAAGTGAACAAGCAACTCCCATCGTTGCGCGCAGAGTTAGAAGCTTGCTATGCAGAAGTAAATGCGCTTGTGAAAGCAGGAGCAGGCGAAAAGCAATTTCAAGGTCTTCTCCAGAAAGTCAATGATATCCGTACCCAAATTGTTGAAGTGGAAGAAAAATGGCATGCTCTTTCTTTGCAAGAAGGAAAAAAAGAGGAAGAAGGCTACGCCATGTGGGACCAGGAAGAAACTACACTTTCTCAGTTGATCATGGAATATGGAGCGAGTGACTTTTTGTATGTGATTCCTACAGAGCTTAGCCAGCTCAAATTGAACATGCATTCCAACATCCCGATTCCAAGAGAATCGTGGCCGAGCATGCTTGAAATCCTGCTCTCCCACAATGGAATTGGTGTAAAGAAGCTCAATGCTTATGCCCATCAGCTTTTTGTTCTAAAGATGGAACCCGCATCTGTACAAAGGATTATAGCAAATCCCGCCGATCTTGCAATTGCTGCTCCTCAATCGAGGATTTGTTATATCCTTTCACCCCCACTAGAAAGCATAAGGGGAGTTTTAGTTTTTTTTGAACGATTTGCCGATGCCAAGCATACGTTTGTCTATCAAGTGGGAAGAAAAATTGCGTTAGTTTCCTCACGTGATGAAGTTGAAAAATTACTCACTCTTTACAATACCATATGGGAAGACCCTAAGGGCAAAGTTGTTAAAGTTATCTCTGTGACCAAAATGAATGCGAAGGAAATGGAAAAAATCCTTCAATCGTTTTTTGGGGAAGGTGTAGAACGGAGCCGCCCTCCTTTTGGCCGAGCTGATCAAGAAGGGCTGTCGATCCACACCTTAGGACAAGGAAAATCACTTGTGCTTATTGGACAGCAGGAAGTGGTGGATCGCGCAGAACGGCTCGTAAAGGATACTGAAGATCAGTTGCAAGATCCAAGTGAGATGACTGTTTATTTATATCCCTGCCGCCATAGCGACCCTACAGATCTTTCAGCGCTCCTTGAAAAAGTATATTCTTCTCTTTTGTCATCTTCCGATGAAGGGGTGAAAGATGTGTTCGATGCGAATTTTACTTCCCAAGGGAATCCGCCATCTAAATTACCAGAAGGATATCCCCCAAATGTTCCTCCGCTAGTCGTTCCCCCTCCCCCAACTGTAAGGCCGGAGGTCAATGCCCAACTCGAAGTGAACCAAGGTTCTGATCATTTTATCCCTGATCCAAAAACAGGGACGGTCCTCATGGTAGTGCGTCGAGATGCTCTGCAAAAGATAAAAGATCTACTACGCCGTCTTGATGTTCCCAAAAAAATGGTACAGATCGAAGTGTTGCTCTTTGAGCGCAGACTGCATGAGCAAAATAATTTTGGATTGAACTTGCTCAAACTCGGCTCTAAAGAAGATTTTGCGATCTTTGAATCGAAACTTTTGGGCTTTCATCATTTCAAAGGTGAGAAATCCCATTTCCCTGATGGCGTCCTCCAATTTTTCTTCAGTGGCCATAAAAGCAAACATTTTCCTGCCTTTGACATTGCTTATAGTTTTATGATGACTCAAGAAGACATTCAGCTCAATGCTGCCCCTTCTGTTATCACTGTCAATCAAACTCCAGCGACCATCTCAATTGTTGAGGAAATTTCGATTAACAACGGCGCAGCGCCAATTAATACCAGTTCTGGTCAGATCGCTTTTGAGAAGTCATTCTCACGCGCCCAATATGGTATAACGATTGTGATAACCCCGACTATCCATGTCGTCGACCCCTCTGAAGCCCAAGGCGAGGAAAAAGGCTTTGTCACTCTGCAGACCAATATTACTTTTGATACGACCAAACCGAGTTTAGATGACAGGCCGCTAGTTGACAAACGACACATTGAGAATGAAGTTCGCGTCGTCGATGGGCAAACCGTAATCCTTGGCGGCTTACGTAGAAAAACGAGCCATGATACTGAAGAAAAGATCCCATTCCTCGGTGAAATTCCCGGTATTGGCAAACTTTTTGGCGCAACCCGCCTTACGGACAGTAACACAGAAATGATCTTCTTTATTACTCCAAAAATTGTTCTGGATGCACGTGAAGAGCTCATCCGTTTGCGTACTGAGGAACTAAAAATACGCCCCGGCGATCTTCCTGAATTTTTGGAGAAGGTCGCGGAGTCCAGAGAGAAAGATCGAAAAAGATTTTTCGTCAACAGTCTAAAAGTGATCATGGGACCTTAAGAAATGGTTATCTCATCTCAGCCAGATCTGGAATCCCTCTCAAGAAAATTAGGGATCTCCATCGAAAAAAAACTGACAGGATACCCTTTTGTCATCAATGCTATAGCCCACATTCCCTATTCTTTTGCTAAACAACGCTGCGTACTTCCTCTAGAAGAAAAAAGAAGGCAAGGTGCTTGTTGCTATGGCTGACCCTGTGATTGTGAGACCATTGAGGACCTCAAGTTTCCTAGAAGCGCAAATTCAAGAAATTCTAAGCCCGCGCGAAGTGATCGAATGCGATTCCAGAGAGTTTATCATCCTCAACAAGGCGCTGCATCTGATGTGATCGCTGAGTTTACTAGGAGGAGACCCTAGAGCTCAAACAAAAAGTGAAAGCGAGAATATCATTGAGCAGAAGTCCGACTCGCCCATCGTCACATCCTCAATGCAGTAATGTTAGAAGCAATTCAGCAGGGGGCTTCTGATATCCATTTTGAACCTTTTGAAACAGGACTAGAGGTCCGCTATCGTATCGATGGCGTTCTGCAAAAAAGACACCGCCCCGCCCAAGGAATATCATTTACAATTGATCACTAGGCTTAAAGTGATGGCGCAGCTCGACATTGCTGAGCACCGTTTGCCCCTCAAGATGGTCGCATTAAGCTACAAGTTGGTAAGCGCGAGATCGACTTCCGCATGAGCACAGTTCCGGTAGTATACGGAGAGCGGATTGTACTACGAATTCTCGACAAGGGTAATGTCGTTTTAGGCTTGGACCGCATCGGCATGAGCGAAAAAATTTTAGCGATTTTCGCCAGCTGATCCAACTTAACGAAGGAATTGTATTAGTCACTGGTCCTACAGGAAGTGGTAAGACAACGACGTTATATTCCGCTGTATCGGAATTAGCTCTTCAGAATCCAATATTATGACTGTTGAGGATCCTGTCGAGTATAAATTATCTCAGATCGCACAGATTGGTGTTAATCCGAAAATCTCTTTGGAATTTTGCCACAGGGCTCAAACATATTCTAAGACAAGATCCTGACGTGATCATGATCGGAGAGATCCGCGATCGAGAAACGGCTGAGATCGCCATCCAAGCTTCATTGACTGGCCACTTGGTCTTAAGCACTTTGCATACCAATGATGCCCCTTCAGCATTGACTCGCCTTGTTGAAATGGGAATAGAACCCTATTTGTTGTCATCCTCGGTCGTCGGTGTTTTGGCCCAACGTCTTTTACGCACGAACTGCTTGGTGTGCAAAACAGAGTATGTTCCCAAAGAAGAAGAATTACGAGACTTGGGAATCACTCATACAGATAAAAGAACTTCGATTTTGCAAGTCAGAAGGGTGCCCACAGTGCTTTGGATCAGGATATAAAGGCCGAATTGGAATTTATGAATTGATGGTCATGGCATCACCGATCAAACGGCAGCTCCTCCAAAAGCGCAGATGCACTCGAGTTACAACGCGTCGCTATCGAATGCGGGATGTCTCTGCTCTCCGCAACGAAGGCAAAGCTCGTAATCAGGGACACACTTCGGTGCAGAAGTTTTGCGCGTCACACGTCGTTCAGAAGAAATTGGCTAAAAAATTAGTGGGATAGGTTCATGGCCCTTTTTCAATATCGAGCTTATTCCGAATCAGGAAAAGTAATCCGCAGGATTATCGATGCAGACTCGTTTGATGCTGCAAAAGATAGACTGCGAACAATGCAACTTCCAGTGATCGACGTCAAGCCTTTGCACCGGACAACGGAGAACTTAAAGCTCTCATCAGGCTCTATTAGCTTTTTACTAGAGACCTTTCCCAATTGTTACAAGCAGGACTCCCTTTATATGAGTCACTTGTGACAATAGAAGAAAAATTCCGCGGTCGCAAAGATCACCGCGTGTTTTTGAAATTATGCGATCAACTTAAAAATGGCGCATCGCTCTCTAAGGCCCTTCAGCGTTTTCCACTCGTTTTGATGCCGTTTGCTTGAGCATGGTGCAGGCGGCCGAGTCTAGTGGCGCGTTGCCTTTAGTTTTTTCTCGTTTGACAGCGTTGTTAGAAGCAAAGAAAGCTGCGCAAGACCTTAACTTCTGCTGCAGCTTACCCCATCTTTCTCGGAATTTTTGTCTGGCACTCACATTAGGACTTCTTTTATTTGCTGTTCCAATGATGGCCGAACTATTTGAAGGAGACAGATGCAACCGATAACTCGGTTCGTCTTTGATTTAAGCGCATTTTTAAAGCATAGGATACAAGCAATAGCGATCAGTGTTTCAATATGTGTGGGAATCCTTATCTGGGCCAAAAGATTGCCCGCGGTGAAAAAAAAGGGATATGAGCTTGCTGCTTGTGACGCCCCTCATAAAAATTTGATCAGCCAGGCAGCTTTAACTCGCTTTAGTTTTGTCTTTCTATGCTACTCTATAGCGGCCTGTCACTTCCCAGACGCTTTGCGACTATCAAAAGAAGCTTTAAAGATCCCTGCAATGCAGCTTGACATGGAAGAAGCAGAAAAGGATATTAGAAGGTGAAAAACTGAGTTTGCAGCTCCAGCGCTCCCAAAACTTTCCCCCTTTATTATCTCGTATGTGCGCTATTGGCGAAGAGACGGGAGATCTAGGTAAAATGTTTGAGAGTTTTTTCCAAATTGACCGAGCAAAATCTCGAAAGAGACTTGATCAAGTTCACCACTTTTTTACAGCCCGCCCTGCTGATCTTGCTTGGAGCTGTTGTAGGTATGGTGATTCTGGCAGTATTACTGCCACTTACGGATGTGCAGTCATTTTTTAGGAACCTAAGGAGACTGTTAACGGATTCAGGATTCTGACGATTTTTGAGAATTTTTGGCAAAATTTCTTTTGTTTTGTTAGGGGTAATATACAAAAGTTGATATAACCCCCAACAAAACAAAAAAGAAATTTTGCTCAAAAAGTCCAAAATCACAGATTCTGAATCCGTTAACAGTCTCTAAGCGTTGAGGAAAATTATGAAAAAGAAAAGAAAGCTCTTAACACTCATCGAGATCATGGTCGTGATCTTTTTGATTAGCCTAATAGGCAGTGTGATTGGATTTAAGATGAAAGACTCACTTGAAGATGGCAAAGCCTTTAAAACAAGGACCAGATCGAGAAAATTAAAGATGTCCTCGAGCTAGAAATAGCAAAACGCGCGATAAAGTGGTAGAGAGAGCTGGGGAGATCTTGGCGAATTCATCATTCTTTAAAGAAGAAGCAGATAAAATCCTTATCGATGGTTGGGGAGGAACCATTAAGATTGATGCAGACGGGAGATCCAATCGTAATATTATTGTTAAATCGGATGCACTTAAAGAATACGATGACAAGCATGAAGAATCCGATTCAAAGTAAGCGTAGAGGGTTCACCTTAGTCGAGATCATGGTATGCCTTTTGATAATTGGCACTGTGGCAAGCTGGGTGGGCTTTAAAATGGTGCGTTTTGTTCGTGAACAAGAGTTTGAGCATGGGATCACATCTTTGTTCACCTCATTACGCTCCGCGCAAATTGTAGCTATGGCATCGGGCGCTGACATTCGAGTAGATTTGAAAAAAATTGACGAGAAGGCCACTTGCATATTCCATACTTTAGAGCCAGCTTTAGAAGACATGGAAGGAAGAAAAATTGTTTTAGGAAATGAAGTTGAATTTTCCTGGAACGAAAAAAAAGCCCCTACAAAGCAGTTGATGATTTACTCTTCTGGGAGAATAGAGCCGCTCGGGGTGTTAGGGTTTCATTTTGGCGAAGATAAAGCGACAAGAAAAGCCTTCCTTGATCTGCGCCAGCCTCTTCTCATTAAAGTCTTAGAAGAATACCCTAAGAAATAAAAGACTTCATGCGTAACTATGGGTTTGTATGAAAATTTCCAGCTCAGCGTTTCCTCATCAAGGACAAATACCTGATCGTTTTACTTGTGATGATTTAAATGTACACCCTCCTTTGGAATTTAGTGAAATTCCTCATGCATCCAAAAGCTTGGTCCTTATCATGGACGATCCTGATGTTCCAGAACATGTACGAAAGGACCGGATGTATGTCCACTGGGTCCTTTTCAATATTCCACCCTCTTACACAAAAATTCAGGAAGGGATGAAGCCACAGGGTGTCGAAGGGGTCAATACAAGTGGGAATTTAGGGTACAACGGGCCTTGTCCACCTGATCGCGAGCATCGGTATTTCTTCAAGCTCTTTGCATTAGATGCAGATCTTAAACTTTCTTCTGGAGCCACTAAAGAAGAAGTCCTCGCTGCAATGAAAGGACATGTGCTCGCTGAAGCGGAGCTTATGGGACGTTATAACAGAAAATCAAGAAGATAATTTGACAAATAATAACATTGTCCTCATAGGATGTAATTAAGAGTCACATCATAATTAGGAGTTGTTTATGTCAAATTCTACTTGGTTATCCATGATTTTTTGGCCCTTACTTTGTTATTATGGGCTTATGGATGCTTCTCTGCAGCGACCATGCAAAGCATATTTTAGAAATGATTCGCAAATCATCTACAGCCATCTACTTTCTAGGTGTAACGAACCTGCTGATTGGCTTGGTAATTTTAAGCGAATATAACATGTGGACAATGCAGCTCGCAGTGCTCGTCACAATCTTGGGCTGGATCATGATTATTCGTGGTATCGTCTTATTGTTTGCTCCTAAGTACAAAGTAAAAATGATGGCATCAATGGAAAAATCCCTAACAACATGGTCATTAGTACCGCTAATTTTCGGTCTCTTGTTGTGCTGGGTTGGTTTTTTCTCGTAAATTCTTTTCTTAAATTACGCAACGCTCTCGTTATGAGGGCGTTGCGTTTTTCTTCTTAGATCCACTCTTGTTTCTTAGGGATAGATGGCTTATCGTAGGTCGTAATGTTTCCTACAATAAGAGAGTTATTATGCGTTGGTTACCTTTTGCTATTACCTTAGTTTGTTTTACTTTAGCTGCTCCGCAAGCTTCAAACGCTGCAGTCTCTCAAGTTCCATCGAGTGCTTATGGCCTAAAAGCAAGGGAGCCACAATGGCGTCCTAAAATTCTCGCCAGTTATGATAATGGCCAGCCTGAAAAGATCTTATTTTTTGAGCATGCGGGAGACCCCGATGAAGTTGCTGTCAAAGAAGTCCATTTCTTTTCCAATGGTGCAATCCGTAGTGAAACAGATCTAATAAAAGCTCCTGCCGGATCTAAGATTGTCGAGCAGTGGAACAGTGAATATGTGCCGCATGGTGCAAGCGTTGTCTTCTACCAGTCTGGAACGCCTGAGAGCATTGCCTATTTCAAAGAGGGAGGCCTCCATGGGCATACTTATTTATACCATCCTAATGGCCAGGTAAAATCAAAAGCTGAGTTTGTAAATGGCTTGCAACATGGACCTGCTGTCTCATTTTATGAAAATGGGGAAAAATTAGAAGAAGGGATGTTTGAAAATGGGGCATTGCAAGGCGACTGCATCAAATATTACCCAAAAGAAATCCGCGGATCTTTAACTCCATTTGAAAAAGGCTTGCCTCATGGAACGGCTTTAGAATGGTACCCAAGCGGTGTATTGAAAGCCTCTAGACGTTATCTCAATGGAGTTTTGCATTCTGATGGCAAAAACCCTGCAGCAACAGTCTACTACGAGAATCGCGAAATACAAGAGGTCCAAGACTTCATCCATGGAAAGCCATCTGGTGTACATATGCGTTATCACGCAAATGGCAAACAGAGCTATAAAGCCCAATATAAAGATGGGCTGAAGCAAGGAAAAGAACAGTTCTATGCTGAAGATGGGAAATTGCTTGGTGAAGGAGAATTCAAAGAAGGGAAATGTTATGGGATTTATTGGAGAAACCATCCAAATGGAAAACAGGCATATCTTGCCCTTTATGACGAAAAAGGGAATTTAAAAGAGCCAATCCGCGAATGGGATGAAAAAGGTCAAATCCTCTCAGAATTTTTCTTAGTAGACAATAAGCCTCATGGACAAATTAGAACGTGGAACAATGATGGGCAATTGCTAACAGACTACCACTATGAAAATGGCGAGCTGACTGGAGAACAGAAAGAATATCACGCTAATGGAAAATTGAAGGTTCATACTTTTTATGACCACGGGAAAAAACAAGGAGTCCATGAAGAGTTTTATGAGGACGGTGCTCCCTATCTTCGCTTAGAGCATGTAGCGGATGAGAAGCATGGATTATGCAAAGAATGGTTTGCAGATGGGAAAGTAAAATTTGAAGAAAATTACGTCCATGGAAATCTCGAGGGAACAATCCATTATTGGCATGCAAATGGGACAAAACAAGCTGAGGGCGCCTTTGTTGCAGGAAAAAAACAAGGCCTGCATCGCGAATGGAATGATAAAGGCGATTTGATTGGAGAAGGCTCTTTTGTAGATGGCGAGCCAAATGGAATCTTTACTACTTGGTATGGCAAAGATCATATAAAAGAACGCGTAGAGCTCAAATCAGGAAAGAAATACGGGCGGCTTGACGAGTACCATGCAAATGGCCAGCATAAAGGAACAGCTCATTATGAAAATGATCTGCTTGATGGCGAAGTCAAAGGATGGTTTTCAGATGGCGCAATTCATGTCATAAAGAATTTCCATAAAGGAAAGCCAGTGGGCGAGCAAGTTGAATATTTTTCTAAAGATGTCCTTGTAGGTGTTTCTGCTCCTCAAATTGCACATCGCTTTCATTATAACTCCAATGCTCAGCTTGATGGAGAGCAAAAGACATATTATCCAAACGGGACGTTGCAATCCTTGGCCCAATACAAAAATGGCGACCTGGATGGACGTAAGGCAATGTGGAACAATGAGGGCATTCTTGTTGAAGAAGCCTTTTATAAAGATGGAAAGCTCGACGGTCGGTTTTTTGAGAGGTCTCCTGAGGGCAAAGAGATCGTTTTCCAATATAAGAACAATGTCAAAGAAGGCCTTCATCATATCTTCTATCCCGAGAGAGCAGATGCTGGAAAAGTCTTGGCGCTAGAGGTACCTTTTAAAAACGACAAAGCTGAAGGGGAAGCAAAAGAATTTAACATGATGGGAGTTCTTGTTTCCAAGACGTTATATTCTCAAGGAAAAAAAGAAGGGATTGCAGAAGTTTATGATGCTAAAGGCCGTATCTATATGCGAGTCCCATTTCATGAAGACAAAAAAGAGGGCGTTGCTGTCCAATACTTCCCAAATGGAAAAATATTTAAGGAAGTTTCTTTCCGCCAGGATGAGAAAGACGGAGAAGAGCGCACCTATCATGAAGAAGGTTCGCTTGCAAGCGTTTATCCCTACGTAAATGGGAAGCTCCATGGTAAAGCCCAAGAATTTAATGAGGGCGGTGCCCTGGTGTTTGAAGGCGAATATAAAGATGGGATGCGTCACGGTAAGCTCAATAAGTACTATGATGATGGCAAGCCGCGTTGTTTCCAAGTCTTCGTCGAAGACCAGATCGATGGGATAAAGAAGAACTTTACTCCAGAAGGAAATGTGACTGAAGTGCGTTTCAATAAGGGAAAGAAAGTCTAGCCATACATGTCCCTTTCTCGCGAGAGCGAGAAAGGGACATTTCGTTGCGGCTAAACATCAGCTAAAAAAGTTTCTTCTTGATTCACTATCTTTTCAGCTTTTTGTAGACCTGCTCTTCAATAACGTGAGGGACGAACTCATGGAACCGAGAACCATAATGGCCTAGTTCACGGATTAAGCTGGAACTGATGTGTCCATGCTTTTCATCTGCCATGAGAAAAGTTGTTTCCACTCCTCCCATTTTCCGGTTGGCAAGGGCCATTCGAAATTCATATTCAAAGTCTGAAAAGGCTCGTAGCCCACGAATGATAAAATTAATCTCGTTTTCTTTGGCAAAATCCACGACAAGCTGTGAAAAATGGACAATTTTTACATTGGGGATATGCGCAGTGACCTTCTTGAGCATTGCGATCTTTTCTTCTAAGGAAAATAGATGCTGTTCTCCTTTAGAATAATTCACCGCGATCCCAATGACCAACTCATCACAGATCTTCATCGCTCTTTCAATGATGTCTAAATGGCCAAGGGTCGGAGGATCAAATGTCCCAGGAAAAAGAGCTCGTTTCATATTAGACCTCTTGCGTAGTTAAGGGTTCGTCGATTTTCGACTTAATCCTCTTGGGTTCTGAACTCATGTAAAAGGGTTTTACTGAACTGCCTATGTCCTATGTAACGCAACTTATGCAATTGGATTTGATCGAGATGCATAGTTGAAGGGAAAGCCTCTTCAACAAAGATGATCGCTCCAGGCACTAAAAGCTCGCTTTGGTCGATCAATTTCAATA
This sequence comes from Rhabdochlamydiaceae bacterium, assembly GCA_044226975.1. GTDB lineage: Bacteria > Chlamydiota > Chlamydiia > Chlamydiales > Rhabdochlamydiaceae > JBGAFT01. Next base: position 24,002 of record JBGAFY010000001.1, on the reverse strand, counting down.
CGTAGGCTGCAAGTGGGATGGAGTCGATGATGGCGCTATATGGGGGATCGAGATAGACAATATCAAATTGAGATCCCTTTTTCTTGAGTTTTTCTAGCTGCGCAACGGCATCGCCCTTTAATACTTCTGCAGAGTCTTTATCCAGCTTCAGCAAAGAAATGTTTGCGTATACGCATTCTAAGGCATTTCTATCTTTTTCAATAAAAGTGCAGGCTTGGGCGCCACGGCTTAAGGCTTCTAGCCCCATTGCTCCGCTGCCAGCGAAGACATCGAGGAATTTTGCGTCTTGGATCCAGGGCGCGCAGATGTCGAATACAGACTTGCGCAAGATGGCTGAAGTGGGACGTGTTAGGGTGTTTTTGGGGGATTTGAGGACGCGGCCCTTATATTTCCCGCCAATTAGACGTATGCTCATATTAAATACATATTATTCAAAAGCTTTGACTCCAAGGGAGTCTACTGCAGCTCTAGCTTTTTTCAAACTCTTCTTGTCCCCTTGCGCTACAAATTTATCAATGTTCGCATGGGCGCCTTTTAGGGCTAATTTGAGATCAGCCTTTTGGACCTTTTCGTTTGAGCGCTCCATCATTTTCACGGGAATGACAGTGGAAATAATCCCTTCTTTGCTCACGCCTTCTAGTTGAAGTTCAAAATCAGTTAATTGATCAACCTTGCCATAAATGACATAGGGTTCATCGTAGTAGTAGACGGGAGATGTGTTTGTTGGAGATATGAGCTCGATTTTGGCGTCAGGCTGCATGGGTTGACAAAAGACCCTAATATCTTGAACGAGTGGATTGTTGAGGTTTAAAACGAGCTTGGAGAGCTTTCTTGGAAAGGAAGAGTGTGTGTCGGAGTACACTAATCTTCCTCCTGCTTTGGTAGCAAGGAAATCTAAGAAGAGCAAATCGTTGTCGCCGCCTACGGCTGCGGTATAAAGTTTGTAGGATCGGTGAGATTGCAGAAAATTATCTAAACTTTTCCAACGCTTTCTTTCATTAGCAGATGTTTTGCCATTTGTTAATACTACAATTGTGTTGAGGGTATCATCGTCTTGTTCGGGCCAGTAAATTTTTTCTATTTGGGCCGAAATGTCTTGTGCAAAGTATGGGAGCTTGTCCTGCTGTTTTTCTAGAAAGGCCTCGGCAAAAGAAAGCGATTTGGAATTAACCACGAGGTTTTTTTTGCTCATCGTAGTAGTTTTTCTGCCGATAATATGGATGTTAAAATGTTGACCTTCTGGAATGTATTTAAGGGCTTTGATCACAGCTTTTTTATAGGTGCCAAAACGATGGCGGTCCATGAGGGACGCCCTATCAATGACGAAGTAAAAGTTCTGAGGGAAGCTGTTTTGTTTCTGGACGGGAAGGGTAAGCTTTACAGAAAAATAATATCCCCCTTTTTCCAGGTCTTCAGAGCATATTGCTTGTATAGGAGCTTTAGAGGATTCATAAGTACTGCAGTTGACTAGTTCGCTATTCAGGCCATAGTCGCGAAATTTAGGGGCTTTTTTCGGCACTTCTTTAGCTTTATTTGTAGGGAGAGACTCGAGTGGAAAAAAAAGGACATCACTCAAGTCGTCTTCTTTAGAGCTTTGTGGATGGATAGCGAGAGTGCGTAGAGCAGGCTGTAGCGTACTGGAAATAAAGAAAGGGTTGTCTTTGTCTATTTTTGGAGCGTTGTAATCAATGAGAGGAGGGAATGTAAAACTTACAGGCATGTCTTGATTTGCATCAAATGCATCAGAAGATATCGATGCAGCTTTATCTAGACACAAACTTTCTAGTGATTCAATTGTTGCTTGATCAATTTCTATCTCTGGAGGTTTGATAAACGCAATTTCCGAGTCTTTGGCGGGATCTTTTGCGAATTTACGAGAGACAAAAAGCTTATTGCTTGCTTGAGTATCTTTTTGGGTGTTGTTTGCTAACGGCAACTCTGGAGCTTGGACCGTTGGTAATTCTTGTGCTTGTTCCTCATGAGCTGGCGAAGCTATAGCAGGACTATAAACTTCATTTAGATCTATCAGGACCTCGTTATTAGCTAGAGGTGATTGTGAGCTCGCATCAATTGAGGAGCTAGATCTAGATAAGTAGAGCACAAAAAGAGCATGGATGGCCGCAGATCCTGCTAAACATCCAAGAAGGACCAGTCTGCGGCGTCTTTTCCATGTATCGGGGTTCATTAACGCAGTGCCTCCAGGCTCTCTTGAATTTTTGAGAAAAGATAAGGAGTGAGCTGATCTTGACTACGGCTCAATGTATCCAAATCTCTTTTAGCTTGCGATTTTAGGTCCAGTGCCTTTTGGTTTTGAAGATTGCCACTGGCAATTTCTCCTTCCAAACGAACGATCTCAGCTTGGATGAAACTCAGATAATTGTCCAATAATTCACATTGCTGAGGGTACTTGTCTTGTTGTGATAGAAAATCTTTGGAATTGTAATCATCCAAGATCCTCTTAAGGAAGAATATCTTACGTTCTTTTTGCACTACTGGGTCTACAAGGGATCCACGGATCGAAGCATATTCAACAGCAGCTTCGATGTGTAACGGCTCAGAAACAAGCTGACTTTTGATTTGTAGATCTTTCAGGCTTTGTAAGATTTCTTGTATTTGAACACCGTCTTCCTTTTTCTCAGCGGGAGAGAGTGTTGCATAGAGAATTTTACAGCACTGGAGTGTTGCGGCATCTGAGAAATAAGAGTTCATGGAATCATCAACTGCAAGGATCTGTTGATAGAGTTCCAAAGCTTTATGGTTGTTTTTCTGTGCTTCGTAGACTTGGCCTAATTGATAATACGCCCTTTTTTGGAACTTCCATCCAGCATTAGGATTTTTTTGGTACAAGCTGCATAGATCTTCCAATAGGAGTTGTTCGTTTTTGTCATCAGATTGCATTTCTAAAAGATCAGCGATCTTTAGGAGGTTTTCTTCATGGGCAACGGGATCTTGCAAGCTTTTAGACGAAGGCAAGTTAACGAGATGATTGAACATTTTAAGGCCATTGTCTACTGCTGCCGGAGAGTCATTGGCGCGGATATAATAATAGTCGGCTAGCCATTGGAGGTTTTGGCTTTGGATGTTAGTTGGAGATGAGTTAAATGCCGCAAAAAGGTGTTCGGCTGCTTTGTCAAGTAATAGGGAGGAATCCTTTTGTCCTGACTTTCTTGCAAGAGAGATGTAGTTATTGTAGAGAGGGATATGCAAAAATGAATATACCTGTGGCGAGTCTTTTAAAATCTCTTCACCGTGGCTGACAAATTCTTCTGGCTCGGCATATTTTGAAACGAGAGTTTGCGCATGGATGAGCTGTGCTTCTTCCAATTGTCCAGGAGTGAACTTATTTGAATTGTTTTGCAGCCATACAAGCGCTTCTTTTTCCTGACCTGTTTTTAACATGGTGTCAAAATACAATCTTAAAAGGGACCGCTGATCAGATTCTGACAAGACGTTTTGATGTGAGAATACTTTTGTAAGATCATCGATAAGATTGTTCTGTGCGATGGATTGATCTTCTGCCGATGCCTTTTGCAAACTTGAAATTGAAGAATGGATCATTAAGCGCATTGCAGTTGCAGCGTCCGAAGAATGAGGATAGGCTTCAATGAATTGTGAGAAGGAGGACCGTGCCTGTTCAAAGTTATCGGAATAATAAAGAAGGAGGGCTTTATCTAAAGAAAGAGCCTCTCGCTGATGGTAGTTTGGGAATGCTGTCATGATAGCATCGATATCTTGCATTGCTTGATCGTATTTTTCATCTTGCATGCTAAGTTGTGCGTGGAGAACAAGCGCTTCAGCTCTCTCTTTGTCTTGAGGATAAAATTGTGAGAAGAGCGAAGCTGTTGCATCTGCAAGTTCATAGCTCTGATCTTCAGCGCTTAAGTTCAATAGTGCGTTAAGGGCAGATTTTAGATACGTCGAGGGTCCAACTTGGGCTTTGGCATAAGCCTTGAGGAGTTCTGCAGCTTCTTTACGGTTTCCTAAGGCAAGTTGACTTTTACCTGCCATGTATTGAGCAAATGACTCTTTGTCCTTAGGAATTTGGGTATGGAATTTCTCGTAAGAAGAAAGGAAATCCTCAAATTTTTTGTTTTTGAATAAGATCTGCATTTGGTCATAAGCAGCAATCTCTGCATGTTGTCCGCCATTTGAGGCAATATTGCCAAGGATGCGCGCTGTGGAAAGAGGATTTTCATTATAAAGGCATCTTGCAGCTTGGAAAAGAAGTGCTTCTTGATTTTCTGGATGGATCTTAGCTAGTTTTTCGTAGACGTCAGAGGCTTGTACTTTGTCGTCTAACTGAATGTAAATTTCCGCCATCGAAAACAGTGCGAGGTCTTGATAAGGAGAATTTTCAAGGGCGCTGTAATTTTCTAATGCTTTTTGTAGGAGGATGTTCTTTTCATTTGAATCTGCATTTTTTTCTGCTTTTTTGACTAAGCTTTCAGCCATCAAGAAATGCCAACGTAATTTGGAAGAACGGTCGCCAGAAAGAGAGGCGGAATATAATCCTGCTGCTTGGAATGCTTTATCGTAATCTTTAAGTTCAAAATAACATTCAGCGCGTTGAAGGGCTGTTTTTTGAAGGACAGAAATGTTTTGGATCTGCTCGTAAGACTCAAGTGCGGCGCGATTGTTGCCTTCGTTGATATAAAGATCACCGAGCATTGCTAAAAGTTGATCTCGCGCTTTGCTGTCTTTAAATCGGTCAAGAAATGTTAAGATCTGTTTTTTGCAGAGCCGTAGTCTTGATCTTTCCAAAATTCGATGATACGGCGAACACTTAAGGCTTCTTGCCCGCTAATTTTGTCCGAGGATTGTCCCTGAACAGTTATTTTATCAACGGCAAAGGAATGGTCCATACAGGATAACGCTGCTGTAAAGCATACTGTACCCAGAAGCGCCGAAGTTGAGATTTTTTTAAAGGCCCCTTGCAATTGTCTGTTCATGCATCACCTCTTCCAAAGCTTTAGATTTATCGGTGTCCTAACTCTCAAGTAAACAAGGTTAGGACTGACATTATTTTTTGCGATTATACCTAGACTGAAGCGAAAGTCAAATGATCTCTGAAATTATTTATACCAACTTTCAGAAATCAGCCAAGTATGGGTTTTAGAACAGTCTCTTGGTCACACAAGAGGTCTATTGTATGATTTGAGGAGTTCTTCAGCATGTTCTGGGCTAAGGCTCTTCAATTGCTGGTATATTTTGAGGCCTTTTGCGGCATGCCCATGTTGAAAGAAAAGCGTTCCGAGACGCAGCAAATGAGTGGAATCAGATGGTTGAAGGAAGCATAAACGATCATACGCCTCGATCTCTTGCTCAGATTCGTTGAGGTCTTTATGTAAAGCGCCTTTGAGGAGAAAAACCCAAGGATCATGAGGTGAGAACTCGGTTAAGATCTTCAGTTCCTCTAACGCAGCGTTTGCTGTGCTGCGCATTTTATTTTGCATTTCTTGCGAAGAATATCCTGAAGGGATCCAAGGCAAAGAAAGATCGGGTATGTAGTGTCTATAAAGCGACATTCGTAACTGCACAAGCAAAGCATGAGGTTGGGCATCGAGAGGGTCGCTCTTAATCCATTCCATCGCTTGAGCGATGGCTTCTTCCATGAAAAGCTCGCGCATCAGCAAAACATCTTTCCAGTGACACCAAGTGCTGAATTTCTGGATCAACAAATCAATGGCACGCCCTTCTGAGGAATGAGGATAGTAGAATTTTTCAAGGCCGCGGAGAGATTCATCGCAACCCGCCATGGCACGGGCAACCAACATATGTTTTTCTTGTGGTGTAGGCGCATCCGATACTAATGTTTCATATTCGTGCTTCATCTCTTCTTTCAGAGAAGAAAATTCGACATTTTTTTTTGCTTCAAAATAGAAGCGAGAAAGGAAATAGACAAAGCCTGTGAGAAAGAAGACTGCAATGGATGCAGCGAGGAGAGTGGATCTGGAAAAAAAGGAGAAGAACAATAAGAACGCGAGTATTTCAATAAAGATCACTGCACCGAAGATCACATGAAAAAGAGCATAAAACTTTGTGGCGTGAATGAACCGCACACGAAATTCGCTTGCTCTTTCAGCGATTAGGTCGTCGAGGTCCCGTACAAAACTGCTAGTATGTGTGCCAAATTCTGTATGCATATGTGTATTTGAAATTATTCTTGGAAAAAGGTTGCTCAACTTTGTGCAATTCAAGATTTCTTAAGATCTGCTGTCGAGGTTAAGTGGACAACGCTTTTCAAGCAAGAGCCATTCATTCCTCTTCTCCAGTGCGGATCATGTAATTGAGCACATGCTCTGAAACACCCGATCTTTTTAGGTCAATGATCTCAGAACTTGTCATATGAAATACGCTGTCAGTAGCCTTTATCTGATTGATGATCACATCATCAGATAATCCATTCTTCGTCATTTGCAAAATATCGTCTGTTGTCAATTGCTCACGATTATAAATCCGATTCATCGTTTGAGGAGAGTTTTGCTGCATTGCTTCTCTTTGATTTTGGTCCATCCCATATCCAATTAGACCTCCGGCACCTGCTCCAATTGCGCCCCCAATAAGAGCTCCACCGGCGTTTCCTCCGATCAAACCTCCGGCAAGCGCTCCAAATCCAGCTCCTGCAAGAGCCCCAGTTTGAGCCTGTGTTTCGCAACCAGCGAGTAAAACGGAACAGATAATGATTCCAGCGCCGATGCTTTTCATAAAGACTCCCATTTTTTACTCAGATTTATGAGGAATTTATTTCCAAGTCAAGTTTGACGTTAAAAAATTATTTTAATAATATCATTTGGGTCGTAATTTTAAAATTTATTCGGATGGAACATGTCAATTATTGGAAATATCCCTGTGATGCACTTGAATCAATATCCTCTAACAAGTGAGCAGCAAATGCAGTTGACTTCCTATCAGCAAAAAATCAGAAATGCTTCGCAGAAGATCAATTCTTTATCACAGATAAACAAGGATCTTCATTGTTTTAAAGTGAAAGAAATTCTAATTCAAGAGGATATAGAAATTCATCAACAAGATATTGAAAATCTACAAATTGATAATCCTGAATCTTCGGAAGAGGAGACTATGGAAACAAAATTATTTTACTCAACAGACTTTAAATTACAAAATGAATTCCTGAAATCTGTTCAAAGAATAAATAATTTTTCGATACTGCTAACGGATAAACTCAATAAGTTTGGTTAATAAATCTAAGTTTGCTCTTGTTGTTTTTTCCAAGCAAGCGGAGGAAGGATGGATTTGTGGTTTAATACCAATATTAAGAACGCTATTAGTTGCATTAAAGCCGCAAAGAGGTATACGAATTGATTGTCAATGCCTGCGATAACGCCTCCAATCAATGGTCCAAATATAGCTGAGACGGTCCCGACAGCTTGATTAATTCCTAAGATGCTTCCTTGAATTTCCAAATCTGCCTTCAAAGAGACCAATGACAAACAGTTTGTCCAACTCAGTGCTGCAGCGATAATCGATCCTGCATAGAGAAATGCATATACCCCAAAAGGGAGACCAACTGAGATAATAGATACCAAAATACTTAAACAGAGAAGAGCAAAACATAAGATCCAGCTTATTTTGAACTTATGTACGAGGAATCTCTGTAAGACTAAATTACTCAATGCCCACATTCCACCCATAATCAATAAAACGTAGACCACGGTCTTTTGAGTGGCCTTGAAATGTTCATACACATACGTAGGAGTCAGTTGGGCCATGCATACCCATCCCAGGCTGAAGAAGAAATAAATGCTATATAAGATACGGCCGGGTTTATGTGAAAAAGCTAAAGAGAATTGCTTTAGCCCTTTAAATACATGTGTCCTTTCTTTGAGTGTTGTTGAATGGCTCTCGTGGAAAAAACGGATAATGCATATTAGATTTACAGCCGAGAACACGGTCATCAACCAAAACGCCATACTGGGATGTAGTAGAGTTGAAGTTTTATCATAGGAAAAGATGCTCCCTAGGAGAATTGAGGCAATAAACCCGATACCTCCAAACCCTGCCATCATTCCAAAAGTTGAGGCGCGCGACTCCTTGTCATGGCGTAAGTCAGCAATTGTAGCTAGACATAAGGGTCAAGTTCCCTGCAAAAAATCCCGTCCACAGCCTTCCAATGAACATGAGGGGGAGTAAACCTAAAATAATGCCTAATCCCGTAATAAAATAACCGATGCCTGTTGCGGACACGGTGATAAGGAAACATTTTTTGCGTCCTAATCTATCTGATATTGCACCTATCAATGGGGCACCAAAAAACTGTGCGAAAGGAAAGGCGGAAATCAAAAGCCCTAAGAGAATGGTTTTTCTCAATATAGAAATGCTTGTGGAGAGGATGTGATATTCAGGAAAAAGAAGCAGAGGTGTAAACAAAGGATAAATCATCCCAATTCCGAAGCTATCTAAGAAGAAGGTCAGATAAACTGGAAATAAGGGTTGGGCTAAATCTTTTTTTGCTATGTGGGTATGATTGGGTTTTGTGTCCATACCTAGTTCTTAAATCATAGGTTTTTTTTATGTTATCTTTTTCTGAACTCGCTTCTCTTTGCGAAGAGGTCAAGGACCGTCTTCAAGGGTTGCGACTAATCTCAGTAAAAGAGAGTTCTGAAGAAAAATGGATCTTAGATTTTGAAAAAGGGGAGCAGTTGCTCATTTGTCTCAGGTCTCCTTACGCACGGATGCACCTTCTTAAAAAGAAATTTCATGGTAGTTTGACTCATTTTACACAGGCATTGGAAAATGTCTTAAAGGATGCGCGATTAGAAAAAATCTACACTGTATCCAATGACAGAGTCATTAAAATGGATTTTTCTCAGGATAAAAAAGCTCTTTTTTTGCAATTCGAGCTGTTCTCAAAGCATCCTAACCAATTGCGGGTCTTTCCCGATAAGGGCCTCGTGCTCTTGACATATCGCAAGGAAGAAAAATCACGTCCTCCTTCAGTAAAAGAACCTACACAATTTCCTCTTTGCTGTCGAAGCGTTTGGGTTGAAAATGCCTTTGCTTATTTAGAACAGGAAGATTCATTTAAACAGGCTAAAAGACATTTGCAGATAAATGTCTCGAAGAAGCTTTCAAAGCTGCAGAAACTCTGCCGCATTTATCAAGGAGAACTTTCAAAAGGAGAAGGGTGGAAGCAGTTGGAGCATGAAGGAAAACTCCTTCAATCCAATTTGTTTCAAGTGAAGAAAGGGATAAGTTCAATCGAAATTGAGGATTGGGAGGAAGGCGGTAAGTTGATCACTCTGATTTTAGATCCTTTAAAATCTCCTTCTGAAAATACACAAGCGAAGTTCCGTGCTGCAAAAAAATTAAAGACGAAAGCTTTAAGAGCTGCGCGCAATTGTTGGAAAAATCACAGGAGGAACGCGAGATTTGGCAAGGACTATTACTCCAGGCCCAAAGCATTGCAACACTTGAAGAACTGCAGGCATTTGAAGCGGAGCTGTTCCCTAAAAAAACTAAAGTTCTTTTTGCAAACCGCAAAGAAGTTCCTTTTCGTCACTATAGATCAATTGCTGGTCTATCGATATTCGTAGGTCACAATGCAAAAGAGAACTCAGAGCTAACCTTTCAGTTTGCCCGAGGTAATGATCTATGGTTGCATGCAGCAGATTGTGGAGGCGCTCATGTGATTGTTCGCGGGAGAAAAGAGCAAGCAATCGATGAACAAACATTAAATGAAGCACGCCAATTGGCAGTGTTTTTTAGCCAGGCAAAAGAAAGAGGCCAAGCCGAGGTTATTTCGGCTCTAAGAAAACATTTAAGAAGAGGGAAAAAACAAGGACAAGTTCTTTACAGCAAGCATTCCAAGGCTTTTGTCCAATTAGATCCCAAGAGCGTGCAATCTGTACTATCGCGGACTACTTCTTAACGAGCACCATCGGAATGGATTCTTCTCGGAAGCGATATCCAACGCCACGCACTGTTTCAATCCAATCAAAATTTGGCCCTAGTTTTTTGCGCAAAGAAGCAATATCGACGTCGATGTTGCGGACTACGATAAACGCATCGTCGTTATGGACATCAACAAGCAGTTGGTTGCGTGTTAAAACCTTGCCGCGGTTTGAGATGAGACGGCGCAAGATGCCGAACTCAGATAGAGGAGTCGCGATAATTTTATCCCCTTTACGGAGTAAATAACGGTCAACTTCAAGAGTAAATTCACCAAAGATCAGAACTCGGGGAGCCTTTTCAGTGTCTTTGCCCCTGCGGAGGACGGCTTTGATGCGCGAGAATAAAATTTTGGGTGAAAAAGGTTTTGAAACGTAATCATCAGCGCCAAGTTCCAATCCGAGCACGATGTCTAACTCTTCCCCTTTCGCAGATAAAATAATGACAGGGATGTTTTTTAATTCTGGACTGCTTTTCATTTTACGGCAGACATCAAATCCATTTTGTCCAGGTAACATCACGTCGAGAATGACCAAATCAGGCTTTTCTCTTTCGATAGCACGATATCCGTTGATGCCATCGACTTCGACATGCATCTTATAGCCAGAGATCTCTGCTTGAAGCTTGATCAAAGCAGCAATATCTTCTTCGTCTTCGATGAGTAAGATCCGTTTTTTTTGGCTCATTGTTCCACTCAAAATTTTACTGCCTGTAATGACAACAGAGTCTGGAACATTCCCAGATCTGATTGTGCAAAAAATTCATTCAATCATTCTAAACAAAAAAAAGCATTAAATTTTTTTTAAACACTCCAAAGAATGCGAAGAAAAAATGCTTCAGGAACTTTGTCCAAGTTCTCCACTTAGAATTGTATTATAAGGTCAATTAATTGTAAGCACAAATGATTATTTGCCAGTTAATTAAATGTTAATTACGAAACTTCTTATATAGAAATAAGGTTATTTAAAAAAATTGAAAATAATATAATATTGACTACTATTTTTTAGTCATAGCAAGCTGGGGCTAAACTCGAGTATAGCTGAAAAAAAAAGGATGCGATTAAAAATTTAATAATAGATTTCTTTCGAAACTAAAAAATTGAGTATGCTCGTGTGTCAAACATGCGACTAATATCAGTCATAATGTGCTCAATCTCGCATATCAATGCAAAGGCGCCAGGACTCAAAGACGCGGAGAAAAATGATTTATTAAAATCTTTGTGTCTTCGCTTCTTGCTCATCTTTGCTTTAACTCTTTATAACGGCTGAGTTTCGAATAAATTCTATTTAAAGAGTCTTAGAGACTGTTAACGGATTCAGGATTCGTCGCTTTTTTGAAAATTTGCTCAGAAAGTTTAAAAAATCGACAGAATCTGAATCCGTTAACAGTCTCTTAGATAGGTCGAGCAAAGACGTGTTCAATTGGATAGTTTAAAAAAGTTTTCCCAAGTAAACGGAATTTTTCAGGGTCATCTGAAACATAAAATTGGTAGTGGGGCAGCTCATTTTGATCATTGACCATCCCTTTTTGTTGCAAAACCGTTTTGATATGGTCTGCGCAACTAAAAGCAGGATCTATAAGCGTCACACCTTCGCCTAATTCTTTTTGGATAATGTCTTTTAGGAAAGGGTAATGAGTGCATGCAAGGAGCACAGTGTCGACTTCTTTATGTTTTAGCTTTAGAGGGCGCAAATATTCTTGTGCGACAATTTCAGTCATAGGATGTTCGATATAGCCTTCTTCAACCAAAGGGACAAAGAGCGGGCAAGAGATTGCAGTGAGGTGTGCGCCTGGTATGTTGTGGGAAAAATGCTTTTGATAGACGCCTGAGGCGATGGTAGCACGTGTGCCAAGTATCGCTACATGTCCTTTTGTCAGTTTTGTCACTTGTTCGACTGCGGGGGCTATGATGCCGATAACAGGGATATCGAAGAGACTCTCAAGCTGCTCAATTGCGTATGAACAGGCAGTATTACAAGCGATGACGAGAATTTTTATCCCTTGATCCATTAAGAAAGTTGCATTCTCAATTGAATAACGGACAATGGTCTCAGCGCTTTTGTTGCCATAGGGAAGCCTAGCAGTGTCGCCGAAGTAAATAATATTTTCATGGGGAAGGACATGCCGGATAGCGTTCATGACGGTCAGTCCGCCAAACCCCGAATCGAAAATCCCGATACTGGACCGTCTGCGTTCTTCTTGCATATTAGTTAGGTTCTAGTCTTGGGAATTTGGAATTTTTAATTCTTGGCCCACAATGATACGGTCTGTTTCCAGCTGATTAAACCTCTTGAGCGAATCGATCGAAATATGATGCAGCCTAGCAATTTTTTCTAACGAATCTCCAGACTTCACTTTATGGACTTTAGCATCATCATGGAGACTATTTTTCTTGATGGCCTGTGAGATCGTCATTAACGTAGATTTTAGCTTCACAACTTCATCTAACTGGCGTTGGTGATCTTCAATTTTTTGGGAGTTATTTGTTACAGCAGCATTGATTTGCTTGAGGTCAGTTGCAGCGCGTTCTAAGACTTTTTCTAATTGATTGATCCTTCCATCTAGGTTGCTAAGCTGTCTCTGTAAGGAATCGGGCGTCGCGGTCTTAGCTCCATTTTTCAAAGATGAGGTCGAACTTTCCTGTGCGCGGATACGCTCATCGAGAAGTTGGACCTCTACTTTCGCGGCATTGAGAGCGTGCTTAAGATCGGCTATTTCTGTGCTCATCTCTTCCATGGCGACATGTGTCGAGCCATCATGAAAACTGTGCATGCCTAACTGCGACTCACAAGATGCAGCTAAAAGACCTAAAAGTGGAAGAATCAATAAATTTTTCATATCGATTACTTCTGATAAATTTTAAATTCAGCGCGACGGTTTTCATTCCATGCCGCTTCAGTATGTCCATTTACAGCAGGTTTTTCTTTGCCGTAAGAGATTGTGAATAGTTGGTTTAAGTTGACACCATACTTGACGAGCTGCGTACGGACGTAGTTAGCTCTGCGTGCGCCCAAAGAGAGATTGTACGCTTCAGGACCACGTTCGTCGCAATGTCCCTCAACAAAGACATAAGTATTTGGGTGTTGCTTTAGATAGTTGGCGATCTTCTCTAAGGATGAGAGATTTTCCTGCCCGCGTAGTATATGGTCGTCAGTGTTAAAATGAAGTGAACGGAAAACAGCTGCTAGGCTAGAAGAGGGCGAACTGAAATGGCCTATTCCAGGAATTCCGCTCTGGCTGTCGCCCGGGGTAATGGAAGATTGGGGAACAGCGCCATCGGAAATTTGGGATTTGAGATCTTCATCTTTTAACGCGATAAAATCATCTTCTTCAGGGCCTTGGAAGTCGTCAGAATCAAAGGCAAGTCGATCATCATCTTTGGAGCCCCAAAGACTAGAGCCTGATTTATTTTTAAATTTTCCAGAAGTCTGGTTGTCATCCCATACGCTATTATTTTTTTTACAGCCGCTTGCTATTAACGCTGCAGCTGAAAGAACGAGAACGCTTAAATACTGTATTTTTTTCATTTCCTTCCTCAAATTTTTGTTGAGACGGGAAGGAAAAGATTTTCCAATCCCTGTCTTTTAGAGCCTAACGACAGGCTCTTAGTGAGCATATTTATTTACTTGCCGCCCCATGACGGATAATGTTTTTTTCCTGAGCCACGTGAAATTTTGATAGCTTCAGGTTGGTTCAAGTTCAATAGATAAAGCTCACATGATTGTGCATCTGTCGAGTTGAATACGAGGTGCAGACTGTTAGGACCCCATGCAGGATTTTCTTTATTGCCTGGGCCGAACGTCAGCTGTCTCTCTTCTCCCTTCTCGAAGTCATAAATCCATATTTGCCTCACTCCCTTTGTTTTAGCACTATATGCTAATTTCGTTCCATCGGGAGACCAGCTTGGGCAAGAACTTTCCTTGTTTTGCTTGGTAATTAGAACAGGTTCACTGCGTTTCGCTTGGTGCTGTGTAGAGATAATATAAATTCTAGGAGAGCCGTCCTTGTCGGATACAAATGCAATTTTTTTCCCATCCGAGCTAAAAGTTGGAGAAGCCTGTGTAGCGCGAGGATATGAATAGAGTTGATAAGGCTTGCCTATTTCCCCTTTTTCAGGATGGAATGGTTGAATGAATAAATCAGATCTGCCTCCAGCATCACAGATAAAGGCGAGTTGGTCTCTTTGTGGAGAGATGGCGGGAAGAAATTGATTGCCTCGTAGTTCAATCAGGCGTTGACCCTTACCTTCTTTTAAGGAAGCGATATATATTTTTGGTTGACCGAGCTTATATGATACATAGAGAAAGCGGTCATTACGCGCGGGCATGAAAATGGGAGTTACACAGTAACTGCCTTCTTTTGTGATCTGATGTGCGTTGGCGCCATCGGAGTCACATTCCCAAATTTCAGCATTCCATGAGTGTTCTTTATCTTTTGAATTTGTTTGCGCTGAATATAAAATATGATTGCTAGCGATCCCATCAACATTGTAGAGGGCTTTTACAATAGCATCTGCGATCTTGTGGATATTTCTGCGGTCTTCATGCAAGGTTCCACTAAGAGTTACCTCAGGAAATTGTTTTAAAGAACCTGTCTGAGTGGAAAACACTTGGGCCGATATTTTTTTCTCTCTGACCGTGCATCGGATAACATGGGTGACGCCAGAATTTTTCCAAAAAGTAGGGTTAAACGCCGCTTTAACATCTTTTTGGATGAGTGCTGTTTCTTTTGCCGGATCTCTTTTCATAGCCTTCATATAGCCACTATAGTTGAGATCAAAGCTTAATATTTCTTCCAAGGCTGAGAGGTATTGATTAGAGAGCAAGGGTTGATCATCGACAAATGAGCCAAAATAGATAGGCTCTAGTGGACTTTCTGTTGCTAGCTGCACATGAATTTCTGTAGGCGAAGGTGTGTTAGCGCTGAGCGGAGTAATTAAAAAGCAGCAAGCTAAGGAAATGGCCCTTAAAAAGAATTGAATCATAGAAATACCTCCAAAGCGACAATGGGAAGAGAAATAGACTTGTCTCTTTGGATTTTGTCATGAGCAGGAAAAAAAAACGACCAAATTTTCGCAATTTAGATATTTGAACCTATCTCACTAAAATTTTTCGTCGATTTTCGGGATTATTTTGTCTGGATTGAGACTGAAATTATGGGGGTAATATACTAACGTTGGATATGATCCCCTTAATTTGAGTCGTCAATCAGCTCAAAAGAACTCGAAAATCGACCGAAACTTTTTAGTGAGATAGATTGTTATACGGAAGATGGCTAAAATCGGCGTAACACGACTTCGACTATTTCTTTTGCTTTGCTTCTTTAAGTATATTGATCCAAGTCAGCCTCTCTTTGTTGAAGAGGTCAAGATTCTCAGTCATGACTTGCAACATTACTGTGCCGTTGTTTATAGAAAATGCTCTTGATAAACAGTAAAAATTGTCATTTGCCCATTCAACTAGAAAGGAATCCTCAGAGTTTTCTAGAACTGAGATCGTACATTTTTGACCTTGAAATACAGATTGGATGGCCTCTTCTATTGAAGCATCATCCGTACCTTCTAATGGATACGCGTTAATGTGGGCAGCAAAAACAACTGAGCATGCATCGTTCGACTCGCTTTCTGATACATAGATCAATGTCGAGCTTTTTTCGATGCTATCGCTGATGTGATTTACTAGCTCCCACTCTTGCTCAGACGGAGGAAGTTGGTATTCGACATTTCCTATCATTTTTGCGTTAAGTGAACCGAAGAGCAAGAAGCATAAGGAAATGAATAAATAACGCATAATTACTCCGCAGAATTTCGAAGATATTAAAAAACACTCTCTAAAACATTTAATAATACTATCGAACTTGCCAGCTGCTGTCAAATATTATGAAAGAAGTCTCACCGAAGTAATTTTTCAAGAGTAAGTTGAAGACGATTTTTATCCTGATAGATGTCACGGATTTTTTCACGCTCCTTATTATATGTTTCAATCATTTCATCCGCATCGATGAATGAAATGAAAGAAGGAATGTTGAGTTTTTGCTTTTGACATATACTTCCGCGCGTATTTAAATATTTGAAAATCAGAAAATTACAAAATTTAAATGGAGATCTTGATGAAAGTCGTTAGTTACGGAGGCATAACAGTCGGCAATACTGAATCCATATCACAAGCTTTAGATATCCGAAGTGTACCAAAAGAAATTGTGCTTCAATTTTTTTCTTATTTGAATGCTCAGGAACTTTGTGTAGTGAGCTGTGTGCAAAAACAGTGGTGTCTGCTCGCAAAAACTGAAGACTTGTGGAAGAGACTGGTTACGCGCAACCTTGGATTTGAAATAACACTTAATGCTAATAGGTACCCTACTTGGAAAGAAAATTACCAGGGTTTCCTAGATGTGTTTATTGTGAAAAGAATAGCACTAATGGAGAAAGAGAAAGATAGTGAATATATCCAAGTCTCAAAACAATTATTCGAAGTTCCTCATTACGATTTGCTGGATAAAAGTTTTTATGCGGAAAAATTAAAAGGAATTGAGATGAGGATAAGTTTAGAGATCTTGAGTTTGACAGAAAAAATGTCGGTTGATTTTAAAGAGAAACATTTTAAGTTAACAGAGCTTGCTTCGAGTACAGAAAAATATCCATACAAGATGGTCAGTTTTGCTAAAGGAATAATGATAGGCATTTCCTTATTTGAGAATAAGAAACTGTTGTAAACTTAAAATTGGAAGATTTCCTGGACGGGCTCTAATATTCATGACTAAATGTAATTAAAAATGTCTGTTGGTCTTCAAAAAATGCATTTGAAGAGGGCCTTGGTAGATGAAGATGAGGTAATTGTTCCTCAAGGTATTTGCGGTTCTTTGCGCTTTCAGAGCGCGTTACTGTTGCGGTTTTGATTGTGCCGTCTTTGTGGACAGTGACTTTGATTGTCACCTCGCCAAATTCTGGTAATTGCAGTTGTTCATGAAAGAAGGCTGCGAGAATTTCCTGATATTGTAAATCTTGAGAGGGGGCTGTGATTGGGCCTCCTTGTTCGATCTCAAGAGAGGGTGTACGCGCTTTCCCTTTTGGAGCTTTGACTTTTGAAGGTTTGGCTATATTTTCGATGCTCTTATCTAATTCGTCAATAAAGCATTTGGGATTGCAGGCTTAGCTGGCTTATTTGAAGAGGGCTGCGCGTTTTTTTTGACGGGCTTGCTCGTTTGTGGTGCAGCTTTGTTGGAGATTTGGCAGTTTCTTTTTTCGCACTTTCTTTGATGGGCTCGGAATTTTGGGCGTGTCTTTTTCTGGGCAGTTTTTTGTCTGTGGGTCTTTGCGGAAGCAGCGGAAGTTGCGTGTGTTTTGACAGGACTAGGTGTGTTCACTGTGCACACAACGATACGATCGCGCTGCTGTTTTAAAATCTTCGGTGTTCCAAACATCATGAGTACCAAGGCAAGTCCATGGATGCTTAAAACGAGTAAGGTGAAAGTTGATCGCGTATTCATGGTGGGCTGAGTATCACATCCATCTGATCGTAACCTGCACCTTCAAGTGCATTCTTTACGGATTGATAAGTACCAAAATATGCTTTGCGGTCATGAAAAACTTGGGGAATCTGGCGGGGATTGCGCTGGTGGAAGTCTCTTAAAAGGTTCACAAGTCTAGTTTCGTCGATTTTTTTTGAGTTCAGCAATATGGAGTTGTCTGATCTCACGTGGATTATCAACGTATTGTTGTCTTGAGACTGTGCTGCTGTTTTTTCTTCTCGGCGCGGTGCGTTGGCGAGTTCGATCCGATCAACTTCTAATAGGGGCGCAACAATGATGAACATGATAAGCACTACGAACACCACGTCAATAAGAGGTGTTAGATTGATCGTTGCCTCGTCTCCGCCGTCGGTGTCCTTTTTTCTTCCTCGAGATCTCATATTACGACCCATCCACTTTGCGGTATTGGAGCTCCACTACTGAAAGCATTTCATAAAGGAAATCTTCCATATCCGATGTCAATGTTTTGGAGAGATTGCGTAAATAATTGAATGAAAGTAGCGCTGGGATGGCGATCACAAGCCCAAGAACAGTTGTTGCAAGCGCAGTTGAAATCCCCCCTAAAATTGTTGAATTGGATCCCGCGGTTGCTCCGTGCTGCAATTCAGAAAAAGTGACCAAGATCCCCCACACTGTTCCAAGTAGTCCAAGGAAGGGAGCTAACGTAACAATTGTAGAGAGCATGTACAGGTTTCTATCGAGCTTTTTAGCCTGTATTGAAATGGTCGTAAGTACATGGGACTCAATCAAATTGAGATCGTTAACGGATAGAGGCGCAGCTTGGTTTTCACTTTTTTTCGCTTGGGTTGCTTCGATAAAGAAAAGGTTTTTATTGATGGTCTCGAGCGTCTTTTCTTTTAAAGAGGAAAAAATTTCAGCGAAAATATTGGGTATTTCTTTTTTTCTTGGGGCTGGTAGTGCGCGCAAGTCAATTTGAAAAAGATGGTCTTTCTGTTTGAGCCATGCATTGCGGAAGGCGTGTGCGATTTGCGCTGTCTTGCGTAGGATCCAGATTTTGTAAAGAAGGACGATCCAACAAACAGCTGATGAAATAAATAAACCCCAAAAAATCAGTTTACCGAAAAAATCAGACTGTACATAAGCAGAAACAAATGAATTCAAGTTAGCAAAAAATAGTATTACAGACATGAACGACCCTTTTAATACGAATCATAACTGTAAGAGACGAAGAATTGCAACCGTCATCAGTTTTTGCACGAATGACTATCGCTTTTTTTCTCCTTGCGTCGAAGCTGCAAAAGCAATTTCTGACTATGTGTTTGTGACTGTCTGTGATCATTTTTTTGATGGGAGTGAAGAAAATTACTCTGTTTTGGAAGAGATGTATGCGCAGCACTCTGAGATCAAATTCCTTGAGTTTGCCTATGATGAACAAGAACTCTATGGGACATACGAAAACATACAGAGAGAGAGTCCTTTATGGATGCGGCATTGGCATAATTCTTCTCGCTTCATCGCCTACTGCCATTTGCCTGAGGATGTTGATTATGTATTGTATGTCGATGTTGATGAGATCTTTGAGCCTAAAAAGTTCCTCGAGTGGATAGAAAAATTTCCTTATCGGGATTATGACGCAGTTCGTTTTGCAAGTTATTGGTATTTCCGAGAAGCGAGATACCGTGCAACTGCTTTTCCTGATGCTGCTTTGATGGTCCGGAAAGATCTTTTATCGACAAAGGTGATCTTCAATCCTCATGAAAGGATGGGAATTCTCCTTGCCTGTGAAGGCAAGAAACAGCGTTGTGTCAAGGCTTTAGATGGTCTGCCGATGATGCACCACCAAGAGGAGTATACGCGGAGTTTCGATGGCGTCGACTTTGTCCGTTGCTATGAATACATAGAAGCAGATCCTATGTTAGATCCGCTAAAAGATCCTTATAAAGAAATTGAAAACAGAATTTCTCTTGATGAACATCTGCAAAACCTTCATCGTTTTCCTCACGTTACGCGTGTGACACCGCAAATAGTATTTCGACTTGCACTCATTAAGGAGTTTGCTCTGTGACTAAAGAGAACTTATGGACGGATACGCATTGCCACCTCGCCTCTACTGAATTATTTCCTAACATAGATATGCTAGTTAAGAATGCGAAAAAAGTCGGTATTGGGCGTTTGGTCAACATTTGTACAGATCTTGATTCTTTAGAGAAGGGTTTAGCTGCAGCGGAAAGATATCCTGGGTTTTTAAATGCTGCATCGACTACCCCTCAAGATGCTGCTGGGGAAGAGGACCCATTTTTTCCTTTTGTCGAAAAAGCAGTTAAAGAGCACAAGCTTGTCGCAGTGGGTGAGACAGGACTAGATTATTATTATGGGCAAGAGACAAAAGAGGCTCAGCATAGCCATCTTACCCGTTACTTACATCTTGCTGCGCGTGCAGGGCTTCCTGCGATTTTTCATTGCCGCGCGGCATTTGATGATTTGTATATGATTACAGACAGAGAGTTTTCTAATCACATAGCGCTTATGCATTGCTTTACTGGGTCCAAAGATGATGCTAAGAAAGCGATAGATCGAGGATGGCTGATCTCGTTCAGCGGGGTGATCACTTTTAAAAAATCAGATGCTTTGAGAGACGTCGTCCGTTATGTCCCTATGGAATCGATTGTGGTTGAGACAGACTCCCCTTACTTGGCTCCATTGCCATATCGCGGAAAGACTAATGAGCCTGCTTACATCGTCGAAACAGGAAAAATGCTTGCAGAGATCAAAGGGATCAGTGTCGATGAATGCGCACGCATCACGACAGAAAATGCTTTCAAACTTTTTTCATTTTCAAATTCCATTTAATAAGTTAAACCCATTATACGGTGCGTGATCGACTAGACCTCTTTCGAAACTTGCTCTGCTTGGAAAAATCGAAGATTTTTTTTAGCTTCAAGCGCTGTCGAGTTGACATACACGAAGTGTGTAGGCGAGGAGTCAGCGTTTGAAGCTGCAAAAATAGGTCGATTTTAACAAGTAGATGGAGTCTCGAAAGATGTCTACTGTATAAAGCCATGGGTGTTTTATGAATATTTTCAGCTCAACTTTGCAAAGAGAATTTATCTGGCGCAGGCTCCACTCTTTGATGGGACTGTGGCTGGTCTTGTTTTTGATGGAGCACCTTCTCGTTAACTCTCAAGCTGCATTGTTGCTTGGCGACAATGGCAAAGGGTTTGTGGACCTGGTGAATGGGATCCATAATTTACCTTATTTGCAAGTTATTGAATTGACCTTGCTCGGTGTGCCTATTTTTATTCATATGGTGTGGGGGATCAAATATCTTTTTACTGCAAAGATTAATTCTACATCTAGCGACGGTTCTAAACCCTCATTGAAAGAATATGGCCGCAACCATGCGTATACATGGCAGAGAATCACATCTTGGATTTTAGTATTTGGGATCATTGGGCATGTTGCAAAATTCCGTTTTTTGGAATATCCCGATTCTGTGCAGCAAGGAGGCAAAGAACAATACCTAGCCGTCATTTCTGTTGATAACGGACTTTACACGGTTGCTGACAGGCTGAATGTAAAGCTGTTTGACACCAACGCAGTGGCCAAAGAAAAAGAATCAGTAAATAGGTTCAGTTCTGAAAACATTTATAATGAAGAGACAGATCTGATTAAGAACGAAGGCGAGTATTCATTTGTCCGTGGAATTTACACTTCTTATGATGAAAGCAAGGCGCAGTTGCTTACCAATGCTCAGAAATTTCATGTTAAGAAAGACTTTTTAGATGCACTCCTCAAACAGAAATTAAAAAAAGATGAGGTGATCGCTGTAACAGATAGTTTTGGAACTGCTTCTCTTCTATTAGTGAGAGATACGTTTAAAAGTCCTCTCTACGTAGGACTATATACTATTTTTGTGCTTGCGGCATGTTTCCATGCTTTTAACGGCTTCTGGACTTTTTTAATCACTTGGGGTGTTGTCTTGCGTATGGCAGCGCAAAAGGCGATGGTCAACTTTGCTATTGGCCTTATGGTGCTCATCTCGTTCTTGGGGTTAGCGGCAATTTGGGGCACATATTTTCTCAACCTAAAATCGTAAAACAACATGACAAAGAAAAAACCGAAAGAGGTGATCGTCGTTGGTGGTGGGCTGGCAGGACTTTCTGCTGCGATGAAGCTGGCTGAAAAAGGATGTCATGTCAAAATCGTCTCTGTGACAAAAGTCAAGAGATCTCATTCCGTCTGTGCCCAAGGGGGCATCAACGCTGCAATGAACCTGAAAGGGGAAGGCGACTCACCTTATATCCATGCATATGAAACGATCAAAGGGGGAGATTTCTTAGCAGACCAGCCGCCCGTGCTAGAAATGTGTCTTGCAGGTCCAGGAATTATTCGGATGATGGAACGTTTTGGCTGTCCTTTCAATCGGACTCCCGAGGGTAATCTCGATTTTAGAGGTTTTGGCGGAACACTTTATCACCGCACAGCATTTTGTGGGGCATCTACAGGACAGCAGTTGTTATATTCCCTAGACGAACAGGTGAGGCGTTACGAAGTTGCTGGATTAGTCGAGAAATTTGAGAACCATGAATTTATGCGCCTTGTGATCGATGAAGAAGGTTTTGCAAGAGGCATCGTTTTAATGGATCTGATCACTATGGAGCTTTCGATCTTAAAAGCGGATGCTGTAGTGATTGCCACAGGCGGCCTTGGCGTTATCTTCAAAAAATCGACAAATTCAACGTTTTGCACAGGTGCAGCTGTTGGGAGATTGTTCAAGCAGGGAATGTGGTATGCAAATGGAGAATTTATTCAGATCCATCCTACAGCGATACCAGGATCTGACAAACTCCGTTTGATCTCAGAGTCAACTAGAGGTGAAGGGGGAAGGATTTGGGTCTACGGGGACTCGTCTAAGTCGATCGAGTTTCCAGATGGGCGTATGATGCAGTGTGGTATAACTGGAGAGCCTTGGTACTTTTTAGAAGAGATGTACCCGGCCTATGCTAATCTTGTTCCTCGAGACATTGCTGCGCGCGAGGTCCTCCGCGTGTGCGAAATTGGGCTCGGTGTTGATGGTGAAATGCAAGTATACCTAGATGTGTCTCATTTACCTGCAGCTGTGCAGCACAAATTGGATTCCGTTTTGGACATCTATCGCCGTTTTACTGGCGAAGATCCCAAAAAAGTTCCAATGAAGATTTTTCCAGCCGTACATTATTCTATGGGCGGTGCATGGGTAGATTGGCCTGCTAGTGATGATTCTGATCGTTGGACGCGATTTCGACAAATGAGCAACATTCCTGGGTGTTTCGTGGTTGGGGAAGCTGAATTTCAATACCACGGAGCAAACCGCTTAGGTGCCAACTCACTGCTTTCATGCATTTTTGCAGGTCTTGTCGCAGCCCAAGAAGTACCACGTTATATGGAAACCCTCAAGTCGAGCTATGGCAATATCCATCTTCGTGTCTTCAATGAAGCTCTTGCGGCAGAAGAGGCTTTCAAACAAGACCTGTTAACCCGCAATGGCAAAGAAAACGTCCATGCTCTACATGATGAGCTCGCTGATTTGATGGTCAAAAATGTAACGGTGAAACGCGACAATAAAGAGCTTTTAGAAACGATGCAAAAATTAAAAGAGATCCGCGAGAGGTTCCGCAACATTTCTCTTGATGATCGTGGATCCTTAATGAATCAAACCTACACTTTCGCAAATCAATTTTCAGCGATGCTCGAAATTGCACTTGTGATCACTAAAGGCGCTTTATTAAGAAACGAGTTTAGAGGTGCCCACTATAAACCTGAATTTCCAGAAAGAGATGATGATAACTGGCTCAAGACCACAATTGCTGCTTATGACCCCGATGAGCCTATTATAACGTATAGAAACGTTGACTTGAGGTACCTTAAACCCGTAAAAAGAAAATATACCGAATCTGCTCATGCGAAGCCGGAATATCACAACCTGCCAAGCAATATTGAGCTACCATTGTAATTTGAGGGATGATGGCTAGAACATTCATATTGAGAATCTATCGAGGAAACCCTGGAAATCAATACTGGGAAGATTTTGAACTCGAGCTCCTTCCTTTTATGAATGTCAACTCGGCTCTTCAAGAGATCCAAAAAAATCCCATTAATAAAAACAAAGAACGGGTCACTCCTGTTGTTTGGGAACAAGGATGTTTAGAACAGGTTTGTGGCTCTTGTTCGATGCTTGTCAATGGCCGTCCCCGCCAAGGATGTACAGCATTGATCCAGCAATATCTAGATGATACAGGCAAAGATGTCATTACTTTAGCCCCTTTATCGAAATTTCCTCTCGTTCGAGATCTTGTTGTCGACCGTTCGAACATGTTTGAGAACTTAAAAAAAGTTCGAGGATGGATTGACGCAGATGATGCCTTTGACCGAGGTTTTGGACCTAAAATAAGCCCCAAGGTCCAAGAGACTCTGTATGTTCTTTCAACTTGCATGACATGCGGCTGTTGCAGCGAAGCGTGTCCCCAAGTTAATGCAGACTCTAAGTTTATGGGTCCCGCTCCCATTTCCCAAGCTCGTTTATTTAATGCGCATCCAGTTGGAAAGATCATGTCTACTGAAAGACT
>JBGAFY010000108.1:0-5062 GCA_044226975.1 Rhabdochlamydiaceae bacterium | reverse complement strand
ATTGGGGATAAGCTTGTGACTCCATGCATTGATGAAGTTCTCCAAGGCATCACGAGAGAAGTTGTGCTACGACTTGCTCAAGACAAGTTTCCTCTTGTTGAACGACGGGTCCCTTATGAGGAAGTTCCAGCTTTCCAAGAAGCCTTCATTGTCTCAAGTAATAAAGAGATTGTTCCTGTGACTCAGGTTGATGATTACATTATTGGAAATGGGACTCCTGGACCGCGCACAAAAGAGCTCATGAAGCTTTTCCAAAGCTATACCGATAGCCAATCTTGGGCACCTCTCACAATTACTCGTTATGAGCAAAAGGATGCTCTTTTATTTGCCCAGTAACATAATTGCTTTCCTTTTCGATCGGCTTTAGTGCTTGCAACAATTCTCTGAAGGCGAAATAGACTCCATAAAGCAATAAAAAAAGCCCAAAGACAAAAAAGAAAATCACAAGACCGTTGAACAACGGAATAAACAGACTCAAGGCCAACAACAGCGACGTAACCGCTAACGCAGCGATCGTTCCTAAAAAGCACAACAATGTGCTCCGCAACAATTTTGCCCTCTGTAAAACGATCTCCGTTTGTTCACTGAGCGCATGCAGTGTCTTGCGCCCTTCGTGTATTTGGATCTCGTTCTCTTTCTTCTCCCGCATACTCGCAAGCTCACGAAAAAGGTCCAACCTCTCCCGCTGTATACCGCGCAATCGGGATACTACCATTGCCATGCGATTATAAAACGTCAGACACAATAGTCCGCACGCCGATATGATCACGACAGGAACTACACTGACTGAAATAATCTGCGTCCAGTTTGCACCTTCCATCATTACTCCATTACAGACAAGTCAGGACGATAACGCGCTGTGCCCTTCTTCTCTCTCAGCACAATATCCTTCATCGAGCTATTGATCAGCCCCAAGCGCTCTACCTTCTCATGAAGAGTAACAGGATCTACACCGAAAAACGCCACAACGAATTGAGGGACCTCTCCACCAAAAGTAATTTCCCAGGTGCGCCAACAAAAAGCGGTTCCTTGAGATGTTTGTTTTGCTGCCAAATCCTCAAGTCTTCGTTCTAAATGCTGCCCAGAACCTGGTACCATGGTGAGGATCACATAATGTACATACGAAAGATTGCGGATATGGCAATTATCATCGGGAACATAAGAACAAGTATGGCGATAGCGCATTAAAGTGCGGATTTTAATATTGAGAGTTGCATCAAATCCCGTTGTGAACATCTTAGTTTCATCTGGAGTCCAGGAATTCATTACCTGGCGGTGCAAGTTCATGAAACGGTCAAGCCCCGCATAGTCTTTTATCGGCGTTAAATACAGATAATGAGGCTCATCAAGCTCTTCTAGCCCCACCATCATCCCTATATCCCCTCTTTTTTTCACAATATTCCACTTTTCTAGCATAGACGACTTAAGGCCCTCATAAGTCTCTTTTTTACCGAACTTGATCATTTCTTGCGTGACCATCCACACCTCATCCTGCTCATTATTAGCAGCATACACCACATTCAAGCTCAACAATCCAACAAGGAGCCATTTCGTCAAAAGCGCTTTACAAGACATTTTCCACCCAATCTAAATTATTTATATACTTACCACGCAACACTTCTCATGGACAATGAAAAAGTTATCGTGGTACCATTGTCGCGTTAGTTGATCTTGAGTCTATTTCCATTGTGTCGTGACAGGGTGTTATGCCAGTGGCCGTGTTCGAGTCAACGTTCGTGAAATTGAATCTTTTAAGGAGAAAGTATGAGCCAACAGGCCAATAAGAAATTGTACGTAAGGAAGCCTACCTTACAGCACAACTGAAGACGAGCTGAGAGGTCTTTTTGAAGCATATGGACCGATAGAGTCTGTGCGCATTGTTATCAAACAAGATGACGGGACGCTCTAAAGGTTTTGGATTCGTTGAAATGGCAAATCCAGATGATGCTAAGCGTGCAGTAGAAGAAATGAACGGGTCACAAATCGATGGCCGCACCCTCATCGTAAACGAAGCCCGTCCTGAGCAACCACGCGAAAGATCTTTCGGCGGACCACGCCGTGATCGCGGTGGAGAGGGAGGATTTTCCGATCGTCCTTTCCGCTCTCGTCGTGAGTACTAAACGACAGATTCTCAGGCGTATAGACTGAGATTTTATGAAGACGCTAAGATTAACCTCTTAGCGTCTTTTTTTTATTAATGATCTGTTTCTATTCAAACTTACATTACTATATTAGTAGACTTTGAAAAAGTTTTTGTGATAACATAGCAATGTTAGTTGATTTTGAGTCTAGTTCCTATTGTGTCGTGACAGGGTGTTATGCCACTAAGGTGAGTCGAGTCAACGTTCGTGAAATTGAATTTTTAAGGAGAAAGTATGAGCCAACAGGCTAATAAGAAATTGTACGTAGGAAGCCTACCTTACAGCACTACAGAAGATGAGCTGAGAGGGCTTTTTGAAGCATATGGTCCGATAGAGTCCGTACGCATTGTTATCGATAAAATGACAGGACGCTCTAAAGGCTTTGGATTCGTTGAAATGGCAAATCCAGATGATGCTAAGCGTGCAGTAGAAGAAATGAACGGGTCGCAAATCGGTGGCCGCACCCTCATCGTAAACGAAGCCCGTCCTGAGCAACCACGTGAGAGATCTTTCGGAGGCCCTCGCCGCGATCGCGGTGGAGAGGGAGGATTCTCCGATCGTCCTTTCCGTTCTCGTCGCGAGTACTAAGCGACAGATTCTCAGGCATATAGGCTGAGATTTTACAAGGCGCTAAGGCTAAACCCCTTAGCGCCTTTCTTATTTATCTCTTATATTCAGTTTAACAACTTGACTCTTTATGATTTAATTAAAACAAATCATTGTTATTGCCGCATTATTTATAAATTGTTAAGATATATATAAGAGATAGCATATTTTAATAATAACGGTGAAATTATGAGCGCAATAATACAAAAAAACGGTTTACCAAGCTTTTCTGAAGAAGCTCTCATCAAGCAACTAAAAGGCATCCATTCTTCCGAAAAAGGCATCCATCCTTCCGAACTCGATACTTTCATACTAAGAAATATATTTAAATTATCTCAAATCAACGACTGCGCAAAAAAAGCACTCGAATCACTCCCCAAAGGTAGCACCAATTACACCAGCGATGGGCTATTCACAAATATTAATGATCAACTCGAACAACTCGACATGATTAATGATCAACTCGAGACTGAAACACAAAGAGACACAATTAAATCCGAATTAGAAAAATGCATCCTTGCAGAAGAATCTCTACTCAATGAACGACATGGACTAATTTTTGGCTTTATAGCATCAATTTTCAGCCGTCTTTTTGGAACGATCGGTGAAACACATAAAATCTTAGCTAGTATAGCTACTGTGCCCACATTTGCTACCTCAACTTTAAGTCTTGATGGCCTAAATGGCTTAGTACCTGCACAAAAATTAGAATTTGAATCATCAGATGTTGATCAAACTTTAGAATATAAAGACTTATAAAATGAACAGCATATTTTCAGATCAGAATAGGGTACTCCAGGAAGTACGCACCTTTTACACTACGCCAAATAGGACTGATAACCCTTACGAGGTCGTTTATGCGAATTTGGGCGGTAGGGATTCTTTACTTAAAAAATTCTACCTATTTATTTTAAGCCTTCTTGGAAAGCAATCAGAACAAGAAATTGAAATTGGTAAAGCAATAAATGCTTATAAGATTGAGTCATTTGGCAATCTTAAAGAAGCAATTTTCCTTGAAAGCTCAGAAACTCCAGAAATGACTAAAATTGCCAATATAAGAAACAAATGCCAGCAGTTTCATCCCTTAGAAATTCACTACGTCTACAGAAACCTTCTAAACGTAAATGGCATCATCTCCAGCGCATCAAGCGCCGGCTTAGAAGCCAAGAATCAGGCTTGGATTAAGATATGTGATGACATAGCTGTTGAAATGGGTAGCGGACCAATACCTTCCTTGCCAAAACAGCCTGAATGCTACGGGTAATTAATTAAACAAACACAATTGCAAGAACGCGCACCTTATAAAACAAGTCTAGAAAGCTATTCTCAACAAAAAATCTAAGTCCCTATGCTACAGCATCTTACAACATATAGTTAGAATGGTTTTAACAACATAATAATAAACATCTTAGCTATAAACAAAAATAGCACTTCTGAAGCCAACTAAACCATTAATCACAAGAGACTTGAAACAAAATAGCAATTATATTGTTTATTAATTATTATTAAGATATAATAAAGACAAGAAGAAATGTAATAACAAATAACAAGGAAATAACTCATGTCTACAATATCGCAATTATCACAATTTACAACAATTAGCGAATTAAACGAACAATTAAATTCTTTTATTGATCAAGATATAAAATCACAACCACTTTCTAAAATCACTGAATTATTTAAAACAACAATAGAAAAATCAATTACAAACATTGATGGAACACTAAAACAAATCGATAAAATTGATCAACAACAGGTTTCATTCTTCAATCAAAGAATTATTCTTCAGAGAGTGCCTAAAAACTTTCAGACTCAATTACCGACAATTATTTGGCAATATAACTCGAATGAAAGCCTAATAACTCTATTTAAAACTGATTGTTTAGAACATTCATCAAAAGTTGTAGAGAGCATTGAGCTTTTAGGAAAAGTAATTGATAAAGAAGAAAAAAGCGAAAATAGTAAATCTGGTTTATTTTGGATAATTTCCAAAATTCATACTTTTATCTTTGGATCATCGATTGAGAGAGCTAAAACCTTAAAAACAGACCTCGAAGCAAAACTTGCAAAATTAAACGTTTCCAACACATGCGAAAGTTATGTTACTGAAATACGTCAAAACAAAGTCATCTTTGAGCATTTACTAACTGCTCTTAAGCAAGCGCATACAAACGGATCATCGCAAGAAATAATTGATCAAATTGCTGTTGAATGTAGAGATATGGGTGGAAAATCTGGTTTGTCTTCAGCAGAAATTACTTTAAAAATAAATGAGCAATTACAAGCAAAAATAACAGCTTAAACTTATTGAATTG
>JBGAFY010000107.1:0-4953 GCA_044226975.1 Rhabdochlamydiaceae bacterium | reverse complement strand
GTTTTTGGATGCGATGCTTGCATTTGCAAGAGGTGAGCAAACAGACCAAAAAAGATCTATTCTCGTAGGACTGGCAGCTCCACAGATCGGGTTCGATATGCGGGTAATCCTTGTGGATGTCAAAGCGGATGGAAAGGGTGGAGTATCTGAACTGCGCCCATATGTAAACCCTGAAATCATAGAACTGTCTCAAGAGACAGAAGAATGGTACGAAGGATGTTACTCCACCGGAAATGTAAAGGGGATAGTACGCCGTCCCAGCAGGGTCAAAATCAAAGCATTAGATCGTTATGGTAATGAGATCATTGAGACCCATACAGGATATGTTGCGCGCTGTTTTCAACATGAGATCGATCATTTAAATGGAGTTCGCTTTCCTGCTCGAGTCTCTGAGCAGGAACAATTACACATTGTAAAATCAGAAGAAATGTACCTTTATCGCAACCAGCAGGCTTGGAGAGATTGGAAGGACACTATTCCACAAAAAGACTGGAAAGCTCACATGCGCTGATGCAGTCTCTTATAGGGGCGAATTTGTAAAACATTGACGGAAAAAAGCAACTTCTTCTTTCAGTTCTTCATCTTTCAATTTTGAGGGGGCAACGTTGAACATTTTAGAAAAAAGAGTAATTTTCACACTGTCTTCAATTTTATGAGAGGGGATAGGAATGACATGGAAATGGGCATGGGAGACCGTTTGTCCAGCATAAGGGCCGTTCTTTTCTAATAGCAGATATTGGTCAGTGTTTAGCGCTTCACGAAAAACATTAATGACATGAGGAAGGGTTTTCGCAAATTGTGCCCATTCTTCTGGAGAAAGTTCGTGGGCCTTGGCTACATGTCTTTTTGGAATGATCAAGAGATGCCCTTTAATAATTGGGGCGTTGTCATGCAAGACCATGAGATGCTGGTTTTCAAAAACCAATTGTTTATCAATCACGCTTGCATTGCAAAACGGACATGCAGCTAAATTTGTAATTGAGCATAGAAACAAAAGTGTGATCAGTAGACTTTTCATGCTTTTGGATTTTTAAAAAACATCAGAATAGCTGGAAAAGAAAAAAATTACAAAACTGATTTTGTGTCATTTTTAAAATTTTTGTTTGCATTTTTGAATGGGACAATTTAGATCTTAAGATAAAGACTCTCTAAAAAAACGTCTCTAAAAGATGAAAACAAATTTTAAAATTCTTATTTCAGTATTGGTCTTTATCGCAGTAATTGCGGTAAGCGCTCTTTATATCAGCAGCCATAGCATCGCTGTGCTCGACCCCAAGGGTATGATAGGAGAGAAGGAGCGAGATCTTATCATCACTGCTTCATTGCTGATGTTGATCGTTGTAGTTCCTGTATTTGTCTTTGCGTTATTTTTTGCTTGGAAATACAGAGCGGGCAACAAGGCAAGACATGAGCCTGATTGGGAACACAATTATATCGCTGAATATTGCTGGTGGGGTGTTCCGCTGTTCATTGTTGTCATCCTTGCAGTCATTACTTGGAAATCGAGCCACGAGCTCAACCCTTTCAAACCTCTCGATTCAACAACCAAGCCTCTAACGATCCAAGTCGTGGCCTTAGAGTGGAAATGGTTGTTCATTTACCCCGAGCAAGGGATTGCTACAATTAATTTTGTCCAATTTCCCGAAAAGACGCCGATTAATTTTGAAATTACAGCTGATGCGCCGATGAACTCGTTTTGGATCCCGCAGCTTGGTGGACAAATTTATGCAATGCCTGCGATGAGGTCTAAACTGCATCTCATTGCCAACGAAGTCGGTTCTTATCGAGGAGCGTCTGCTAATATAAGTGGTGAAGGATTTGCTGGCATGGTATTTACTGCAAAATCGAGCACTGATGCAGACTTTAATCAATGGGTGCTGTCGGTGCAACAAAGCACAGTGCTCAATCTGGATACATACAATCAATTAGTTGAGCCGAGCTCGTACAACCCAGTTGCATATTACAAATTAGGGCAACCTAATCTATTTGATGAGATCATGATGAAATACATGATGCCCCCACAGACTCTAACTAAGTAAGGAAACAGCATGTTTGGAAGATTAACCCTCGAAGCGTTTAAACACGATTTGATCGAATATTTTGCCGGGATGTCGATGTTCTTTGGCGCAATCTTGGTCATCGTGCTCCTCACATACTATAAGCGTTGGAAGTGGCTGTGGACAGAATGGCTGACTACGGTAGACCACAAAAAAATTGGGATCATGTACATCATTGTTTCCTTTATTATGCTCAGCAAAGGTCTGATCGATGCGATCATGATGCGCGCACAACAAGCAATTGCTGTTGGCGATTCAATGGGGTACTTAACTTCATCCCACTATCAGCAGATTGTCACTGCGCATGGTGTGACAATGATCTTCTTTGTGGGCATGGGCGTGATGTTTGGAATCATCAATTTAGTATTGCCTTTGCAAATTGGCGCACGTGATGTGGCGTTCCCTTTTCTTAACAATCTTAGCTTTTGGTTATTTGCTTTTGGGGGGATGTTTATCCTTGTTTCTTTAGTTGTCGGCGTATTTGGAGGGACGGGGTGGTCTGCGTATCCACCGCTTTCTGGGATCAAATATAATCCCGGCGTTGGGGTAGATTATTGGCTGTGGAGCGTGACGGTTTCTGGAGCAGGGTCTTTGTTATCAGGAATTAACTTTCTTGTGACAATCTTAAAGATGCGCTGTCCAGGAATGACCCTCATGAGAATGCCAATTTTTGTCTGGGCTTCTTTGGTCACGATGATACTCGTCGTTTTTGCTTTCCCGATACTCACGGCAACCACAGCGATGCTTGCTACAGACCGGCTTCTAGATACCAAGATTTTCACACCTGACTTTGGTGGGAACCCCATGATGTATATCAATTTATTCTGGGCGTGGGGCCATCCGGAAGTATACATTCTCGTTTTGCCCGCTTTTGGTATCTTTTCAGAAATAGTCCCAGTCTTTTCTCAGAAAAGATTATTTGGTTATACCTCGATGGTATGGGCACTAGTTGCCATCACGTTTCTTTCATTTATTGTCTGGCTGCATCATTTCTTTACGATGGGCGCGGGAGCGAATGTCAACGCATTTTTTGGCATCATGACGATGATTATTGCGATCCCTACAGGGGTAAAGGTTTTCAATTGGCTGTTTACGATGTTCAGGGGACGTATCAAGTTCACAACGCCCATGTATTGGTTTTTAGGTTTCATAACGACCTTTACTTTGGGTGGTATGGCTGGCGTCCTCATGTCAATTCCAGCAGCAGACTTTCAAATCCACAATAGCTTATTTTTGATTGCCCACTTCCATTTCGTGATCATTGGAGGCGTTGTGTTTGGCTTCTTTGCTGGATATTCGTACTGGTTCCCTAAGTTCACCGGGTTCAAACTGAATGAAAAGCTCGGTATCTATGCCTTTTGGTGTTGGATGATCGGTTTTCTTGTTGCCTTTACCCCTTTGTACTTGCTTGGATTTATGGGCGCTACCAGACGTTTGGACCGCTATGATGTGCAAGAATGGCAGCCGCTCTTCATCCTTGCAGGTGTTGGAGCAATGATCGTCCTCTTGGGCTTTGGTCTTCAAGTCTTGCAATTGCTCGTCAGCATCAAACAGCGGAAAGAAAATAGAGATGATACTGGTGATCCTTGGCATGGCAGGAACTTAGAATGGTCGACGACCTCGCCTCCACCTTTCTATAACTTTGCATTTATTCCTGAAGTGCATTCACGCGATCCTTTTTGGGCAATGAAACACTCAAAAGAACATCCTCCAAAACCGAAGAAATATCAATCGATCCATATGCCCAGCAATACCCCTATGGGCCTCTACATTGGCATTTTTAGCTTTTTACTAGGCTTTGGGTTGATCTGGTATATGTTCTGGCTCGCGATCTTGAGTTTTATCGGCATCATCGTGTGTGCAATTGTTCGTTTAGCAGACAAGCACACGGAATATCATCTATCTGCTGAAGAAGTCGAACACATTGAAAAGAGGGCACATAGAGCATGAGCGAACATAGAGCGCCATCGCATTCGTCGCATCCGAGCTATCCCGATGCCTTTCATGATTCGTATTCTCGGACGGTCTTTGGGTTTTGGATCTATATTTTGAGCGATTTCATCTTGTTTGGCACACTCTTTGCCACCTACGCTGTATTACATAATAACACGTTCGCAGGGCCTTCTATCCGCGATGTCTGCAGCCCTTCTTTTATGTTGGCTGAGACTTTGATCTTGCTTACAAGCAGCTTTACAATTGGTCTTGCAGGCGCTTCTGCGCATCGTAAAAATAGAAACGCTACAATCTCCCTCTTCCTTATATCAGCCTTGCTAGGGATTGTCTTTATTGGGATGTTGTTCATGGATTTCAATCACTTGATCTCTGCTGGCAACAGTTGGAAAAGAAGCGCTTTTTTATCGATATTCTTCACGATCTTGGGCACGCATGCGCTTCATATGATCTTTGCTGTCCTTTGGACAGCGGTGCTGATCTTTCCAGTTTGGAAAGAAGGCATTACACCTGCCAGCATTAGAAGGTTGACGTGTTTAAAGATGTTTTGGCAGTTTTTGAATATAGTTTGGATTTTTGTATTTGCATTTTGTCTTTCTGATTGGGGTAAATTATCATGATCGATCCACAACATGGATGGAACGTTAGTTTCAAACCCCAATTCCTGGGGCTTGTAGTATCACTGATATTGGTCTTTGCGTCTTATCTGCTCGTTCGCAACCATCACTTGTCCAACACTGATTTAACTCTAACTGTTTTTGGCTTAGGCATCTTACAGGCCATTGCGCAGTTGGTGTTTTTCCTCCATTTAGGACTTGAGTCCAAGCCTCATTGGAACACGATCACGTTCTTGTTTGTGGTTTTGGTCATTGTCATTGTGATTGGTGGTTCTGTATGGATTATGAACAACCTCGATTACAACCTCATGCCCACTAACTCGATGCAC
>JBGAFY010000106.1:0-5020 GCA_044226975.1 Rhabdochlamydiaceae bacterium | reverse complement strand
CAGATCTTTCAAAAAATGGTTTGCCACGATGTTGGACAAAAGGAAATTCGCGGATCAATGGTTTGACAATATCACCAACTCCTACGTCGATTTGAACTTTGTCTCGCATTTTTGCATAAACAGTATTCAAGACTATTCGGTATCCAGGATAGTTCATATGAGGCTGCTTCAGCATTTGAATAGAGTCAAAGCTAAAAATAAATCCATCAAGAGAATGAACCGAAATGATCTCCTGAATCGTTTTTTGCAACTCATTTTCTTCGGCATTCATTCGTGTGATTAAAAAATCTAAGTCAGTCGTCTCTCGACCTATTTTCATTAAATAAGAAAGAAGAAAGCCACCTTTAAAGATGAATTTATTGGAATGTGCTGAGCTAGCAAGGCGAGTTAAAAATCATTCGAGAAGGAGCTGTTTCCAACAAGCGTTAAAATGGATATTTTTTTCTTTTGCAACTGTTCGAAGCCTGTCTTTTAACATTTGTTCATTAATCATGTCGTTAAACTCATCAAGTAAGGATTAATGTCAAATCGAAGTTGTTTAGCATACTCTTGGAGCTTCACCAAATCAATGCGATTTTTACCAGTTTTGGCTAGAGCGAATTTAAGAGCTTTAATTGCAGTTTCTCGACTAAGTAGACGAAAGGCATCGATAATGGTGCGCTCGCAATCAAATATTGGAACCTTTGTTCCTTCAAGTTCCACTTCAGTTTTTCCAAGTTTTAGATCTCGATAGCGCACTATCTTCATTTTCCTATTAGTTTTAGCTGATGTCCCATGACGAATTGCTATCCAATGTTGGCGGGGAATTTCTTCAGTTAAATCGTAGACAGCAAGTGCGGAAATAAGGCAAACTACCCCACCTTTGACTGAATAGACAGTTTCTATAAGATCTTCCCATCGAAAAGCAGAAAGGTTTTGATAATCAATCCTTTGGTATAACCCTCTTCGTATGCGCTTCAGACGACCTGTTTTGACATAATGGCTTAATACAGCAGGATGCACACCTATAGTCCTTGCTTCCTTCGAAGTGAAGTACGGTTTTAATAGAAGGGAAGCGAGAGATAACAAAGCAAGAGGAGGTCTCATGATTTTTTTTGACCTTTTTTCTTAATTTAACAAAAACGCCCAATAATGTCATTTGGGAGTTTTTGTTAAATTACGTTGTCAGGATTAAGGTTTTTATAAGAGACTTACCTTTAACCATTTATTCGCGAATATTTGCTGATATGGGCAAGAAAATCAATTTTCGAGGTTACGCTTAGCGATTTGTATCTGACGTCGTAGGACTTCATCTGTCTCTGCTTGCTCTGCCACTTTGCGCCATGCATGGTGCAGTGTCGAATGAGTCTTGCCACCAAAAGATGCGGAAAGGCGGGTCACAGATTCGTTGATCATTTCTTTTGCCAGATACATCGCAACTTGCCTCGGAAAGGCAATGTCTTTGGTGCGTGAAGTACCTTTAAGGTCGCTAACGCGGACACCAAAAAGAGCTGCAACAGTCTTTAGGATCGTTTCTACAGAGACCCTTTTTGGAGGAGCATATTGGAAGAGCTCACCTAAACTCTTTTCAGCAATTTCTTCTGTCACATCAGCGCCGATCAATCGGCAATAGGCCGAAAGACGGTTCAGGGCTCCTTCGAGCTGCCTTACGTTATTATATATGTGCTCTGCAATAAAGAATGCCACCTTGTTTGGAAGGCGGATCCCTTTCTGTTCTGCTTTGTGCTGTAAAATAGCAACGCGTGTTTCGAGATCGGGGATGCTGATGTTGGCAACAAGGCCCCATTCCATTCTCGCGATCAATCTTTCAGAAAGATGCAATTGAGAAGGAGGTTTGTCGCTCGTAATAATGATCTGTTTGTTTTGCTGGATCAGCGCTTCAAAGGTGTTACAGAGCTCTTCTTCAAAATTTAAACGCGTTTGCAGAAATTGGATATCGTCGACGAGAAGAACATCTAAATTGCGATAATATTTTTTCATTTTATCTACGGACTTGTTCCGTAAATGGTGAACGAGGTCGTTGATAAATTCTTCTGTTGTGATGCATTGGATGCGTACTTTGCGATGATTTTCACGAATATAATGTCCAACAGCATGTAGAAGATGCGTCTTGCCTAATCCCACGCCTCCGTGAATAAATAACGGATTGTAAGTTTTGCCAGGACGAGCTGCAACGCCCATGGCAGCAGACTTAACAAATTGATTTGATGGCCCCTCGATGAAATGCTCAAAAGTGTAAAAAGGATGCAGCTTCATTTCATCTTGCTTTTCAGATGTTTCAGCTGTTGGAGTTTTTATTGCAGCGCTTTGTTTTTTTTGTTCGCCAATCACAAAACGGACCGCGGGGTCGCCATTAGGTTTTGTCGGAAGGAAGGCCGCGAGCTCTTTTTTATAGTTATCGATCAGATATTCTTGAACGAAGATGTTAGGAACTTCCAAACAGATCTCTGTTGCAGAAAAATCAGCGACTCGAATTTGGGCAAACCAATTCTCAAATTCTGTCGAAGACGTTTTCTCTTCGATGAATTCAAGAAATTGAGACCAACAATCTTGGGATTTTTCGGTGAGCATAGCCGCTTACGTGAATGTGATATTGTGACCGTCAAATTAGCATGGGAACTTTTAAGACTGCAACCTTTAAAATTTCATCAGCACAGAGTAAGAGAATCAGATGAAATTTCTGATTTGACTTACGTTTAGGTAAGGTTGGAGGAATATGCTTGGATTAAGGCTTGCGCTTGCTCTGCTGTATGCTGGTCGTCCGCAGTGCTTAATTTGCGCGCTTGCGCAATTGCTTGGTTGCGATAGCCAAGAGCAAAAAGGGCTTTTGTCCTATTAAGAAGTGTGGGGAGATGATGGGGATCGAGCTTAAGGGCTCGCTCGATATAGTTTAACGCCATTAAATTATTGTTCTTCTGGAGGTACAACGCTCCTAAGGTCTGGAGATCATAAGCATTTTGAGGAGAAAGGACTGCCAGCGCTTCAAAAAACGTCAAAGCGATGTCGTATTTTCCTTGCCGGATATAGGAATACCCGACAAATCGTAGGTCTTCCAGCTCTTGGTCAGACCACCCTAAGACATTGAGCCAATTAACGTCATTCATCTATTGTCCGTATAACCATACCGTAAAATACACTTTTACACATTTGTGCCACAAGCATTAACCCTGAGAGGGTATCTACAAAGTAAGGTTCTTTCGCTTTTTAGACATCCTCTGAGGCCGTCAACCTTTCGAGTATTGATTTCTTCCCTTATTGATGTCAATTAAGCACTTATTTAGTAGATGTAATTGTTGCAGAAAATTTGTTAAAACTTTTTTTTCTCTCTCAATTTCATCCATTTTTATTTTTGTTTCCCAAGGTTCTAATTTTTCTTCGCCAACACCAGGGGTAGCTTCTGTGACAATTGAAGAAATTCTTTGGCCTTGGGCCTCAGCGCGGTCTTCGCTTCCTAAAGAAGGTATAAGCTGAAAGGAAAATACCCGTTTGATGATATCGGGCATTGCTGCTGGAGCCGGAAAGCCTGCCCAGGGAACATTGCGCTTAGCTGATTCTAAGAGAAGATCAAACTCTGAGGGAAAGTAGGCTGTAGATACATCGACCCCAGCATGCTCTGAGACCCCTTTGGCCTCCTTACTAAAGTTATCATCGTACTTTCTGAGGTTGTCTGCGTACTGTTGTGAAACTTCAATTCCGAGATTATCAATTGTCTTTGGCGTGTTCGACATAGGCTTTACCTCCGCCTTATATATATGTGGATCTGCCACCATGCGCGCTTAATATCAATAAATTTTTTGAAAAAACAGAGGGCCACATAATAATTTCCCACCAATTCCCACTTTTTTATTTTTTTGTGCATCTACATAAAAATCAATATGTTAAGAATGTTAATTGCCGGTGATTTTGAGGCTTTTTCCTGTAAAGTCGTTGCCAAGTTTGGTGCTTGCTGCTAAATTGTGGGAAAATGTGGGAAAACAGGCATGGGTTCATTCTTCTTTAACGGTTCACTCTCGGCAAAGCTCGATGAGAAAAACCGTTTCGTCCTGCCCCAAAGTATGCGGTATGGGCTCATAGAGAATGGCGAGCTGGAGTTCTGTTTAGGTCTAGGACTTGGTGGCTGCCTTGCGATTTATCGCAAGAGCGACATGGAAAAAATGATTGCAAAGTTCCAGTCTAAACAACACTTGGCCAAGTACCAAAAGTTTTTCACCTTGTTCTTTTCTACATTGCACCAAACGACATGCGACAAAGTGGGACGCATTACAATCCCACCGCTTTTAAAGAAAGCTGCAAACATTAAAAACGAGATCGTCGTCGCCGGAGTGCTCAACAAAATTGAACTTTGGCCAGTAGAACGTTATGAAGCGGAACTCAACGCTCTGTTCTCTGGAAAAGGAAAAGATAATGACTTGGCGGAAATCGCCGCAGAAGCTTTCGCCCTTTTAGGGGAAGATGAGACCAATTCTGAGGATGAAGGCAATGAATAAGCAAGAAGCTCCACATGTCTCTGTAATGCCAAATGAGTTCCTCGAAGGGTTTGCATCTGTCAGCCTTCGCACTTTTTTTGATGGAACCCTTGGTGCAGGCGGACACGCAGAAGCATTGCTTGAAGCTCATCCTGAAATAGAGATGTATATCGGTTGTGACCGCGACCAAAGTGCTCTTGAAATTGCAAAAAAACGTTTAGCGCCTTGGAAAAAAAAGATGGTCTATGTCCATGGGAATTACCGGGATTTAGACAAATACTTGAAACAACAAAAAATTAAAGCTGTCGACGGTTTTTTTTTGATCTAGGAGTTTCGTCGATGCAGCTGGACCAGGATTACCGCGGGTTTAGTTTTTCCAAAGAAGGTCCGCTCGATATGCGGATGGACCCGACAGAAGAATTGACAGCACAAATAATCGTCAATACCTGGTCAGAAGAACAGTTGGCGGAGATTATCCGCGAATATGGTGAGGAGCCGCGTTGGCGTAGGGCCGCAAAAGCAATAGTCGCAGCGCGAAGGAAAAGACCGCTGAG
>JBGAFY010000105.1:0-6607 GCA_044226975.1 Rhabdochlamydiaceae bacterium | reverse complement strand
TGTTGGTGAAAAAGGGAAGTAGTTCTTAGCCACATAGATTCGATAATGCTAGGAACATTCTGGTTTTCTTGGATGTTTGCTTCATGATTTACTGTAGTTTGAGTTGCAAAAGTGCTTTCAAAAATGCCTACTAAAGTACCTCCACCTAAGCAACCAACTGTAGTACCTGTGCAGACAGTTGTAGCAAGGTTAATAGCTGGAGAACACGGGATTAGTGTAAGTGCATTAGGGAACAGTAAGGATATTAATGCAAAAGATGTTCCTCCGAAAATTCCCCCGCAGGTTCCACCATTGGCTGTCTCTGTATTACAATAAGTGTTTAAACATTCAACAGTCCTAGATCCTTGATCAGATCTTCTTTCAATGCTGTCTTCCATATTCATCACAACTGGAGGTTGAATACTATTTGGATTAATTGAGATAAAATTAGATGCGCTTATTGTTTGTCCATTAAAAATTATAGTTTATTTAGTAAGTTTTTTCATAAATCAACTTCAAAAAAATAGCCGCTTAGTTATTTATTTGCACTTAAACTTGTAATTTATATTTAAATTAAAAATTGATAAATACATCATGTTAAATGATAATTTAATATCGACTTGCATTGTTGTTAATTGCAATTGTGTTTCTTCGTATATACCAAGCGTGACTGAAAAATCGCCAAATGGCTAAAAACCCTCGTAAGCCAAGGAAAAACACTGGCTCTTGAGGCTGATAAGGAGTTTGATGCGATGTGTATATGATTTACTGTCCTAATGAAAGAGAGCTCGAAGAAGTGCTCGCAGGTGACTGAAAAATCGCCAAATGGCTAAAAACCCTCGTAGTCATATTAGCGCGCAAGTCCCGACACGAAAAGTGATTTTTAGGAATGAATGGAGAAAGAAGTGCTAAGTCGGCGAGCGTTTCGCCTCGAGCAAGAAGAGAAACGCAGCCTTGAGGAACTCGTTGAATTCCTTCTAAAAACATTTTAGTGAATAAGATTATATCTTGTTGTTGCGGACATCGTTAATTGCTGTCTTGATCACTTGATCATGAGGGTTAGTTTTGATAAAATCATGAGCAAAATCTGGGTTATGAGAGTCTGGACCAGCAATTTCCCAAACCCGGTGTTTCACTAAATTCATTAGGTTGTTGTTAAAACAATTGATATTTTTAAGCTT
Source organism: Rhabdochlamydiaceae bacterium (assembly GCA_044226975.1). Lineage (GTDB taxonomy): Bacteria > Chlamydiota > Chlamydiia > Chlamydiales > Rhabdochlamydiaceae > JBGAFT01. The sequence goes on along the minus strand of JBGAFY010000105.1, from coordinate 5,447 downwards.
AGCTAAAGCTCTCAGGACACATTCTGAACATGTTGAACTATCATTGACGACAGCTTCAAACTTTCTCAAACCGTCATATTGAATAAAGCAATTCAAGTATTTTTCAACAGCACAAGATATTGGCGCACCTTTTGGATTAATTTTCAGCTCTTCTTCAGCGAAATCGGCGTTAGGTAATATCCTGCTACCGCCTGCGATCCAGATCAATCGCTTAATCGTGTTTTGGTGTTCCTTTGATATTTTAGAAAACCCAAGAGAGATGAATTGAACTTCTTCTTGGGTATTGGTCTGTAGATAACCCATTATTCGAACATTCCTTTGAAGTTCAAAAAACTCTTTAATTGGGTTTAAATGAAGCGCAACAATGCCTGTAATGTGCAAGGATTTGTAATTTCCATTTTCGAAGAAGTTTTCTGGGGTATTTGCATATTTTTTTTTATAGATTGCATGAAGCGTTTTGGGGGCTGATACTATTTTATTCCAGCTTTTACAAACGCCGGCGATATTAATTATATCATAAACTTCGCACTGAGGAAAAATGTGATTAGATAATATGTCATCGGGGACCTTTAGCGCTATGGTAGTCATTTAGTACTCTCCTATAGAATTTAAATCAGAAAACGCGGTGTATGCTATATGGATTCAAGTCATTTTGCAATGTAATCTATGAGAAGAGAAGGGAGACTAAGGGTGTGCGTGGACCAAAAATGAGCGCAATGAGAACTATTATAATTTGAAAGACTTTGAGCATCTTTTTGTGATTCAGGTCATGGACATTTGGGAAGCTGTGGTCTTTGAGGATGAAACATGCCGGGAAGTCAGAAGACGGCAAGCGTTTCGTCACGAGCAAGAGGAGAAACGCAGCCTTGAGGAGCTGGTTGAATTCCTTCTAAATACATTTTAGTGAAGCTGATTCTTATAAAAGAGCTACGTTTTAATGTAGCTCAAAAAATGATAAAATTAAATAGCGTTTCTTACATCGCCAATCGCAGTCTTGAGCGCTTGACCATGTGGGTTACTATTGATAAAAGTAGCAGAGAAGTCAGGAAAGTAGCTACCTTGGCCAGCAATTTCCCAAACTCTGTAATTAATAGCCTCTTGCAAATTGTTGAAAGGTGCAAGTTTAGCTAAAGCAGCCATAACATCCTCACTAGTTTTAGTAGCGTCGTTCACTACAGCTTCGAATTCAGCTAAGCCGTTATACTTATCAAAGTTATTGACAAACCTCTCAAGAGCAGCAGAAACAGAAGGACTTTTAGGATCCTTTTTCAGTTTGTCTTCTGAAAAGTCATAGCCTAAATTTGGCGGACTTCCACCTGCGATCCAGATCAAACGCTTGATTACGGATTGGTGTTCAGGATTGATTTTTGCAAAGCCGATTGAGAAATCTTTTTTCTCTGTTGAAGTGCACGCTGGAGCATGTTTAACTAAGATTAAAAATTTTTAAATTTTTCTTAATTGAATTAAACTAACAAGTAATATTCGGTAATCTGTTTTTTTCAGAAAATTTTTCTGGGATTATAGCATAGAGGTTATTGTAGATTGCGTGGAGTGTTTTAGGGTCTAATACGATTTGCTTCCAACGTTTACAAACTTGGGTGATTGTATTAATATCTTCAATCTCGAATAGAGAAAAAATGTGTTGAGATAATACGTGTTCAGGGATTTTAACAGTCATATCGCCATTTACAGTCATGGTGTCCTCTAACAAGTTTTTAATAAAACAAAACACGAACCACATTATACAAATTCAGCATAATACTTACTCTTAAACAATTTCTTGTGATTCTTTTTACATCATCAATATTCACATAGGCCACAACTCCGCAGAGCTGGCTATTGAAACTATAGCTGAAACTGTCGACGCCAAATCCAGATATAGCATAGCCTCCGCAAACCATAGTGTAATTATCAATAGTGTCTACACAACGAGAATATGTCATTGGATTAAGCTTAACAGAACGCTTTAAATATTTTCTTTAGAGGTAATATACGTTAGAATTTAGGGTGGTCAATTGTAGAACTTCTGGCATTTGACATTTCAATTTCTCTAACAACAATTTTTGATTAGATAATGAGAGTGTTCTGCTGCTAACAATGACATCATTGTAATGAAAACTCTATAAGTTTTCTCTACAAGAGTGTTTCAAACTCTTCAGAACGGTGCCAATATCTAAAATTTGTAGGGTTGCCCTTTAGGGAAATTGCGCGAAATTTTTGACCTTATTATAGGAAAGACCTTTAGGGAGTGTTAAAAGAGTTATCCTGCGTCATTTTCAATCTTTAAATTACAGAACAAACGTTTAATTAGAGGGATAATTTGACGGTTATCATTAGGTGGTATGTCTTCAAAACTTAATTGGTATTTATTTAAATCAATATGAGCTTTCCAAACCGCTTCATCAATGATTTCCAGTTTTGGGAAGAGTTTTTTTAGATTAAAATTTTTCCACAGAGACTCTGCTTTTCCTATTTTTATGCCAAGTTTTGCAAACGCAAGAAACGCGTCCAAGCTGTTCGGGTGATAAAAATTTAAAGATTTCTAAGAAAATATCGTTTGGTAGAGTAAAATCGAGGGAAGTCATATTTCCCTACCTTTAGTTGCTAAAAATTTTCAACATTTAAAAAATCTTTTCCATAAACATTGGTTTGATACGGCTGATCTTAGCATTTGGGAATTTGTTTGAGGTTGGGTGCAATTGCTATAGTCTACAAATGACCCTACGAATGCACCTCCAACGCTACCAAACGTAGCTCCTACCATTACAAGTATAATCAATCCATAGGTAGGTGAAAATGGAGCGGTAATATACGCCAAGTTTTTTCCTTGAAGAAGTAAAGGGGGGAGAGTTCCACCTAAAAGTGCTCCTGCGGCACCACCTATCCCTATCTTTTTATTGTGAGAGCAAGTTTGTACTTGTCCATTAACGTTTGAGTTACTTGGAACTTCTAAGATGACTGGACTTGTGTTAGGAGTATGCGTGGACGAATTAGTTGCTTGTACGCTCATGGTCAGCGTCCATTGAAATTAAAATTGAGTGTTTTGTTTAATTTTAAGTTTTCTAATCATTAAATTTAGAAATCATCATAACAATTTTACTCCTTTCTTAAAAGCATAAATCTCTTACTATCATAAGCTAGCACCAATATTTGCGACTCTAACAAAATTTTTTAAGTAATTGATTGTCAATTGTTTTGATTTGTTGATTTTAACTATGTGATTGTAGATAATTGCGATCATGAGAAATTCAATTAAATCAATTATTGCAGTTACTTTGTCTATATTATTAGTTGTAATTGTGGGATCTTCTTTTAAATCCCCAAAGACGACTACTGAAGGACACTTTGCCGCTGACTCACAATTGTCAGTCTTTGCAAAGGTCCTTAACCAAGAAGAATCTCAAAGGATTCTTCAACAAGATATCATGAAAGTTGGAGTTCAGCCAATTCAATTGATCGTTCATAATGCTACAGCTGAACCTATGTACTTTTCAGTGGACTCTTTTCCCATCAAGACCCAGTCAGCCGCTGATATTTCAAAAAAACTCCATAAAGGGGCAAAAGCTCGCGGATGGGCTTGGAGGATCTTAGGCTTGGTATTTTGGCCAGGTACTATTGCAGGGATTGCCGATACGAGTATTTCTGCAAATGCTAGAGACAAAATTTTAAAGACTTTGAATGCCTTGCAGGTCAAGCAGGAACAAATCCCACCATTTTCTACAGTCCTAAGGGTGGCCTATGCTTCTGGTGAGGACCTAAAACAGCAAGAGATCAAGATCAAGATCTTGGACTCAAGGGAGCGCACATTCCATGAGTTCCCAGTGAGATTAGATTTGTCTCATGTCAAATTACAACCAGAGCCATCGATGATAGTCCACTTGGCCAACGATTAGCGTTGCAAGGTTGATATGAAGGTCCAAAGGAGTCCTCAAAGCTTATACCAATGGGAAGCTAGGAAGGAAAATCTTCAATCGTCCCAAAGAGCTTCCTGGTTCAGTCAATTTTTTACATGGCTCGGCAACCAACTGTCCGGGCCTTAAACTAAGAGCCTGTCGTTGAATTTTTAGTTTGGTGGGCAGATTTCTTTTTTGATTAGATCGATTATTTTAACCTCATTCGACTTCATAAAGTCGTGTGAGGTTAAAATAATGATCAATCGGAAAATAAACTGTCCCGCAAATTAAAAAATTCAACGACAGGTTTCTAAGACTTTGCGGCAGAGCTACGATTGTCGAAACGAAATCAGATATCCAATTTCAACGCTATTACCCGCAAGATTCAGCCACGATGCCTAAAGTGACGGAACTTAAAAACAGCTCCGGTCCAAGTCCCAGTCACGCCGATTACCGTTCCTAAGCCTGTTATGAAAGTGGCAGAAACCCATCTGTTCAACACAACTGTTGCCAAGGTGTACAAAAGTGGCAGAGTTGCGACAGGCCATGGGAGGCTATTTGAAGCTAAGTGGCGTTGGGAGATCCTGTCTTGGAAAAAGGGAGATAAGATCCAGTGCTATTCCGATATCATGAGGGACAAAGGGTGGGTGAAATGTTACCACGTACCTAGTGGGGCAGTAAATTATCTAACCTCTATCGGGGACTTCCGTAAGCCAGAGCTTCCTGGGAATCATACATAACGTAGATTATCAGACGTATCTTGGGTATGCCCCGCATGACATCAGCCATAGTTTGAACTCGCATCTCAGTTTTTAAATGAGATGTATTTTAAGTCCACGTATCCAGAGTTATTGATAAAATATCCCTTCAGGTTGTCTTTCACGAGATATTTGCAGTTCTCTGTGTATATCGGTATTACTGGCATTTCATCCTGAAGTAGCTTTTCTGCCTGATAAAAGCATTCATCCCTTTTAGACTTTTCTGAGGTCGCAATGGCTGTATTAAGCAACCCTTTGTAAGATTCGTTTTCCCAGCGGGAGTAGTTGTATGAGTTGTTTTTATCTTTAAAGATCTCTAAAAAATAAAGCGGGTCCTCATAGATAGCGTTGCGCATACAGCTGGCCAACTGGAATTGCCCGTGAATGAAATTTTGGACAAGGACGTTCCACTCCAAACTTTGTAGTACAACTCGAATCCCCAGGGTCTTTTGTAGCTTTTCCTGAAGTAGCTCTGAAAGGCTCTTTTGACTTCCGTAGTTGCAGTAACTCAAGGTGATTTGAGGAAATGTCTCTTTTGTCAATGAAAGCTCTTTAAGTCCTTGTTCAAAGAGTTCCAAGGCCTTTTCTTTGTCTTCATCGATGAGGGATTTTTTTTCTAAAGACGAAAGAGTTTTGGGAAGAATAGTTACGCATGGGGAGTCGCCTATCAAAAAATTTTCAGCCAAATAGTTGCGGTTAAGCGCATACGCAAATGCTTTGCGGATCTTTTCTGATGTAAATGGCGGCTGTTGCGTATTTACATATAGCCAGTAAACTCGGGAAATCTCCTGGATTC
>JBGAFY010000104.1:0-5160 GCA_044226975.1 Rhabdochlamydiaceae bacterium | reverse complement strand
TACCTGCCCAAACAAAGACATCTCCCCATATCGCTAATCCTGGAAGCACCGTTGTAACTTTAGCAAATAACAATACAATCAAAGGATTTCAATTTGATAGCGGAAGCACAGGAATTCTGGGAACTAACATTAGCAATGCAACAATTACTCAGAACTTCCTATCGCCCTTAATTTTAGGCGTTGCGGTTGATATCAGCAATAGCTCTGGGTTATTAACATTCTCACAAAATAGTTTTCAGGCTGTAGATGGAATAATTCTGACAACTAACACTACCAATTATGATGTAATAATTACAGAAAACGCCTTCCGAGACTTTAACCGAGATGTAACTATAAATTCGGGATCTGCAGCTGTAACTGCATTTGTTGAAAAGAATGCGTTTTCAAATTCAAATAGTGCTCTCAGCTTTTCTAGCACCGGGAGAATGAACGCCACAGTAAATCAAAACAGCTTTACAAATCACCAAACAGCAATTACTAATACTAACAATGTTGGTTTTGCAAATTTAAAAATTACTAACAACCAAATTAACACCACTTCTTCTGACGGCATGTCACTCCAAACACTCATCAATGGACAGGCTGTATATGACATCCAAGGAAATACTCTGGTAAATACAAATACTCTTGGAGGTGGAGCAGGGATTGTAATTCAGAACAATGGAAGTGACGCAACATCAACTTATGTCAAGATGATAGGCAACGCATCCTTCACCACCTCGACCCAAGGATATTTATTTCAAAACATCGTAGGAACAGAGCACATATACATAGCAGCAGACTTCCTGCAAGGACTCGCAAATACCAATACAGGCACCATCGTGGGACCTGATGTTCCACCAATTAAAATTGGACCATTTACCGTCCCGACAACAAATGTAGTCTATTTTCCACCTTCATTGATCAATCCTTAAAAGGATAATCTGTCATACCGAGAGCAATAGGGTTTCAACTTTATAACAAAACCCCAATTGCTCTCGGAGCAATTTTCAGGTTCAGCAATTCAATTACATGTTGAAGAACCTATCTCACTAAACTCATACGCTTAATAAATAGTTTAACTTGCCTTGTCTTTACAAATTCAGCATTATTAGCTAGTTGCATTAATTTTAAATACAAATCAACACGCTATAAAAACAATAATCTAAAATATGTCTTTAACACTAAAATCACATTTTAACAATTTTCCAAAAGATATTACGATTGAAATTCTTTCCTATCTTTCTCCTTTAGACCTAGAACGTGTTCGTCGCGTTTGTAAAAGCTGGAACAATATTATCAAGGAGGACAGCATATGGACATCCCATGCAAAATTTTTTGGGTTCGATCATTTTCCGAAGGAACAATTTAGGAAGTCAATACTAGCAGAATTAAAATCCCAAAAATCTATAAGATCAGAGTCTGAACTCAAAAAAAATGTAAAATCTTTTTTAAAAATAAAGGATTTAAATAAAACAATCGCATTAAAATATTCATCTAAAAAAAACCCGAACTCTTGCCTCTATTTTATTCGGTATATTTCAAATACACCGACTAATAGCCGTGAAAGCTTGGTTTGGGATCCAACTACAAATATGTACCTTCAAGGATCAGAATATGACCCTCGTGCCCGCTTAGATCATCATCAGAATTTCTCTGACAAAGACTTTGATAAGTCTCTTGCAATTTTTGAAAACATTTTTAAAAAAGCTGATATCAAACTATCGATCGAAGGAGCTGATCAAGCAGATTATGGCTGTACATCTAAGCCCTGTAGATATTCATTAAAAATCACGCAATGCAATGGAATTTTCGACAAAATTATAAAGAAAAAAACAATAGAGAAACAAATGATCTTATACAACAACGTTGACGCAATTCTTTTAAAAATTGCTGCACCGGATAAGAAAAAATATTTCTCCTCTTAGTAAGATCATAGACCCTAAGAGACCATCTCTGAATTAAGGCTTCGTCGATTGACATAAGCCTAATGCAGAGATGGTCTCTTAATTGGTATAAGTCATCCCAACAGTCTACACGAGCCACATGTATACCGTTTTTGTATATCCCTCCAATAACCCTGAAATCTCCCCTATGGCAAGAGGGATGCTCTCGCCATAGGGTAAATAGAGAGTAATTAAATCTGATCAGAGACGTTGCGGAGCGCGACAATTCTGATCTCATCTGTGACATCTTTGCCATCTTGCTGATGGAAAGCAGCACGACCAAAATCCCAATGGGTCACGTCTTTACCGTTTTTCTTTTCAATAAAATATACTTCTCCGTAGATGCGATTTTCGATATCGATTGGAAGCTTAGAGATAAGTGCGAGAACTTCTTTTCTTTTGCCCTTTTTGAGCATATCAGCGAGCTCATCCAAAATAGCCTTTTGGATGGCTTTAAGGCGTAACACATCAGGTACATCAAAGCCGTTCTGTTTACAGAAAGCGACTTTGCCGAAATCTACATGGTTGGTGTTCATTTTGCTATTTTTAGCAATGGCATACACATGGTAATAGATTTTCCCGAGAACAGGAGAATCTAGACTCGCAACCGCTTTGATCAAATCTGCTGATTTCAGGGTTGAAGAATTGCGCAAAACGCCTATTAATGTTTCAATAGGGGACCGGATTTCCTGTTTACCTTCTCCTTTGATTGAAGATGCAGTTTTAAGAAGCTCGATGGTCTTTGTGCGCAGCCATTTTTTTTCTAAGCGCTTGTGTTCTGTTTGGAGGAGCTCCATCTGTTTCTTATATTCTTCCGAAGTTAATTGATGAGCCTCCTCTTTCTTTGTCAGCTGTTCGAGTTTATCAATAACCGGCTCTATGTGCTTGTCGAGATCCATTCTGTATGCCGTTTTTAATTTATCGATCCACACGTCTTGAGAGAGGAAATACGATGTTAACATCTCCATATTGTCCCAAGCATCTCGAACAAGAGCTTCTGCTTTTACTAAATCTGTATCCCCAAGGTCAGAACATGCGTAAAAGTTCATATTTCCCAAAGTTGGAAGACCTAACACATCTTTGAGCTTCACTTTAAGCCCGAGAAATACTTCAACTTCATCTGCATTCGAATGCTGCTCCATAAACTCTTTAGCAAATTTATCAAGAACCTCTAGCGCAAGACCAGATTTCAAGAGCTTCATGAAGTTTTCAATTGATCCATCTTTAGATTCTAGGACCATTTTTTGAAGCTCTAGATAGTTGATCGGTGATGTAGCCCTATCTACACACGTACTTAACACGTCGACGAGCTGGGCTTTTAAGGTTTCAAGATACTCCGGATTATTTTTAGCAAACTGCAAGATACTGAGCACTTGCGCGGCAAAGTTAGGGCGTGTTTTTTCGTTTTTAAATTCCTGTGCTGTTCTTAATTTGTCTAGCCATTGAAGAACATTGGCAGAAAGACCAGGATGATCGGAACTGTTTAAAAAGCTTGTATCCAATTTTTTAAGAGAAGGATCTTGGGTAGCTTGCTTAAAAGCATCTAAGCCGTTGCTTGGAACAGGAGTGTTGTTATTGTTGAGGGTGTAGGAGCTTTGTGTGTGGATTGTATTATGTTGATTTCCTAATGAAAATCGTGAAAGGAGGGCATCAGGTAATGCTGTGAGGAAATTCAAATGACAGCCAAACCTCTCTAAATTGAGAGCGCCTAATGCATCGGGAATCGTTTGCAATTGGTTGTTATGACAATATAGAATCTGAAGCAGGGAGAGTTGCCCAATCGCAGGTGGTAAAGATGTAAGTTGGTTTTGAGATCAATTTAGATTCTGTAGCAGGGAGAGTTGCCCAATCGCAGTTGGTAAAGATGTAAGTTGGTTATGAGAACAATTGAGATTCTGAAGCAGGGAGAGTTGCCCAATCCCAGTTGGTATAGATGTAAGTTGGTTGTTATGACAATGTAGATACAGAAGCTGGGAGAGTTGCCCAATCACAGTTGGTAAAGATGTAAGTTGGTTGTTACCACACCATAGCTCCTGAAGCAGGGAGAGTTGCCCAATCGCAGTTGGTAAAGACGTAAGTTGGTTGTAAGAACAATGTAGATACAGAAGCTGGGAGAGTTGCCCAATCACAGTTGGTAAAGTTGTAAGTAGGTTGTTAGAACAATCTAGCCACTTAAGCTGGGAGAGTTGCCCAATTTGAGGTGGTAAAGATGTAAGTTGGTTGTTATGACAATGTAGCTCCTGAAGCAGGGAGAGTTGTCCAATCGCAGTTGGTAAAGACGTAAGTTGGTTGTAAGAACAATTTAGACTCTTAAGCAGGGAGAGTTGCCCAATCTCAGTTGGTAAAAATGTAAGTTGGTTGTTATAACATTGAAGCTCCCGTAAGTTATAGAGCTGTCCAATCCCAGTTGGTAAAGATGCAATTTTGTTGTTAACACAAAATAGCTGCCTAAGACTAGAGAGTTGCCCAATCGCAGGTGGTAAAGATGTAAGTTTGTTACAATTACAATTTAGCATATTAAGATTAGCGAGAGAGCAAACCTCTTTTGGCAAGAATGTTATCTTATTAACTGAGATATCGAGTTCTTTAAGATGAGTAAGATATGTAAATGCAATATCTGGTAAGAAAGGAAGATTTAGACCACCTAATTCTAGTTTTTCTTCATTATTTTTAAAGCACGCGATGATGCGTTCGCACGCTTTATCGGCGTTGGTTTTTAAAGATTGATCATCGATATTATTGATAAAGCTGTTTCTCCAAGCATCTAATTTCAATACTGAGGAGATCATGGCATCGGGACATTGCTTCAAACAGGCGATAAAAATCTTTCGCACATCTTCTTTTTTGAAATGTTGATTGACTCTATTAACGAGTGGGGCAAGGGTGCTTTCTTCATTTTTAAAGCTGTCAATGCCGCATATGTTTGAAAATACAGCTGAAATCCGATATTTGTTTTCTTCTGATAAAATTTCAGAATCCGACTCATTTAATATTTTAAATAATTCTTGTGTGATCGCTTCTGCCGAATTGATATTTGTTGTGTTATATGATGATTCTTGTAATTTAAGAAAATTATTGTTTATGCTCATTGCAATCTTTATTTTTAATTAATATTGGTAATATATAGCTTAACATAAAATATAATTATATAAAATACTTAAAAGCTAATTAATTTTTTTATTTTAAGTAATTAACATTTAATTATGTGTTGAGCTCCTAAAGCAATGAAAAATAT
>JBGAFY010000103.1:0-5444 GCA_044226975.1 Rhabdochlamydiaceae bacterium | reverse complement strand
TCTAGGTCGAGTGATCTCAATAGCAAAGCGGCGCAAGTTTGCAGAAGGCTCATTAGTCCACGGAAGTAGCAGTTCAAGGGATTGCTCGAGGTTTGCAGCGATTAAAGGGCGAAGTGCCATCCATGCCCATTCTCGGACGCCAGCGTTAGGGTCATCAGCAAATAGCCTTACTGCCTTTAATTTATCAATTAAGCTTAAATCAGGGATATGAGACAGGGCATAAGCAGCCCAAGCTCTTACTGTGTCAGAGTTATGGCCTGCAAATTTCTCATATGCTTTCGACCCAAAGCATTCGAGAAATATTTTCCCTCCTAGTGATATCTTTGATTTAATTCCACCGTCTTTGACAGCTTCCATTGAGGAAATTGCTTTTTCACCCACTTCTGGTGCCACAGCTCTTAATAGTTTGGCATGATCGATCACGAGGGCTTCGGCAAGTGTGATGGACTCGATGGACCCATTATTGAGTTTTTCTCTGATGTCAGGGGGCACATCGTCGCGTCGCAGCGCACCTTTTCTTTTTTCCATTAGACCTCTTGCGTAATTAAGGGCTTATCGTTTCACAAATGTGGGGATTGCATCAATATGCCGCGAACGGTTTTCCATATGGTCAAATTCTGCAACATTGATCTTATAGCCTTCATCGAACTTATTTAACAGCTCTTTAGGCGTAAATGCTTCATTGTGGCGGTTTGTTGAGATGTTCACTAAGTTCATAGGGATATTGATGCATTTTGTATGATCAAAGCACAGACCGACTTTTTTCATTTTTGCCCTTAAGTTCCATGCGCTCTCTAACGTATTGGGATTGTGGAATTGGATCTTTTCAAAATCAGGACGGATCTCACTTTTGCGATATAGGACTAGATCGACGCTGTTTGGATAGTTCTGTGTCTGCTTTGCCTTCAAATTGCCAAGCATTGATCCTGGAGCTACTGTATGTAAAGATGGCAATGGCTGATCTTTGGCTCAGCATGTAGCAATAATCTAAATTTTTCCATGGGAGAGATAAAAACCATATAAGTGTCTCATCGCATCAACATGCTCCAAGATCGACCTCTTCTTTCATAATTTGGTCATCGACTGCGAAAAGGACATAAGAGCTTACCGGAATATTGAAGGGTCTAATGCAGCTCTTCATCACGTTCTCTTCTTGAAAATCTTTGTGAGGTTGTGAGGATTGTTTAATGAAAGAGACGTGGGGAAAAGTCTGTTCAACAATTTTATATCCTTGAGTGAACTCTTCACTGTCACTGCGATAGATCACTGAGATCTTTTTTAGCGGCTTAAGATAAGTTTGGACTGATTCTAATAGAGCATAAAGCTGGAGCGGTCGGTGATAAGAGAAGATGACTAGATCGACAGCCGTATTTTCCTCTAATGCTTTGAGATTTGCCAAACGGGTATAAGGAGTCGCATTGCGGATTAGATCTGCACATGTGCTCTGTTTGTTGAAGTTGACAATGTGATCACTTATGGGGTTTTGTCGATTGTAGAGATATAAAATGTCTTCGACAAATTCAGCTCTATCTCCAGCCATTTCGAGCATCGGCAACATCATGGCCAGGTCCCATCCCATAGGATAGAATTTACCTTGATGAAGGAGGTCGTGAAGTTGAATTTTTTTGAAAAGTCCTGCGTAAAATGTCCGCAAATGAGAGGAGACCCAAGGATGTTTGCGGATCTTGTTCTTTGTAATTAAGTTCTGGGGGATAGCTTCGCACTTTACAGGATATTGGCTGTAGCTAGGATAATCGAGAAAGCTTCCATATGTCATCCAAACGTCTTTTCCCGAATAGATTTGGTTGAGACGGTCCAAAACGCCTTCATGGGCCAAAAAATCATCTCCATCAACAGTTACGACGATTTCTTCATCAGGACAGCTTTGGACGGCATCGTATATGTTTGCAAGGGCCCCTTTGTTATGTTCATTGCGAATTAAGGTGCAGCGATTTTTTAAGGGGGAACCTTCAATGATTGATTGGACCTTTGTGAATGTGTCATCGTTGGAGCAGTCGTCGATGTATATGACCCGAAAATTATGGTAATGTTGAGATAAGACCGAATCGAGGTTTTTTTTGCAGTAAGCGCTGTTGTTGTAGGAGGGGATTACGATTGTGATTGGTTTTTCAGCGACGACAGTGGCTACTTTTTTCGAGGGAGCTTTTGCACTTTGCTTAGAAGAGAGCTTAGGCCCGATGCCAATGGTCACAAGGACAAGCAAGAGAGCAACATAACCTACTAGATGTGTGAGCTTGAATGAGCGCATGGGCATTTACCTCTTTTGAACACGCGATTTTACAATATAAGAGAGATTAATTTCATCTGCACCTAGGGTAAGTAGGATTATTTTTACACAGATTTTGAGGTCCATTCTGCATAACGCTTATCAAAGTATTCAGCAGCCTCAGGGATTTTTTTATGGATCCATTTATGCAGCTTAAGCATTTCGTAGAACATCTCGCGTTTAAGGATATACGTCTTTTTTAGATCTTCGTTGTAATAAAATGAGCTCTGGTCAAATTCTACAACATGATTGTCAATGATCCCAAAGTTGCGCTTGAAGATCGGATCTTTGTCACCAATCAAAAGGTGGAAACGCTTATTAAAGAGCTCAAAAAGAGAGTCGATGATTTGATAAATGGAATTTAAATCATGTATTTCATGCAATTTTCTTAGCTCGGGATAGAGATAGAGGGCTTTTTTCTGGACAATGAACTCATAATCATCAAGGGGAATTTTATGTTGAATCCCTATGCGATCAATCAAGGAGAGAGTGCCAAATTGCCCTTTAGTTTTATTTAAATGGATATATTCCATTCCTGTTTCTGCTTTTAAATGATCATAAGCAATTTTACAGCTATTAAAGATCTCTTGCAGTTTTTCTTGGTCTCCACCGGAAAGTTTAAGTCGGAGATGGTGCCATTTTGGAGAGAGTTTGATTTTGTTGAGGAAGCTATCGGGACGCATATGGTGGTGTTTAAAGAATTTGATCACATGTTGCCCATCAGCACTTAAAAAAGCGTAACATTGACCGCCAGACCCTAGAAATTTATACGGTTGATTGAGAGTGTTTTGAAGAGAAGTAAGTTCCTCTTTTGGAAGCTCTGGGGTTTCCCATGCAGGATTGAAAGAGAGGGTTGACTGAATTTTAGGAAGTTGAAAACCCTTTGTCTGCATGTGACAAAAGCGTTCGACAGCAAAAAAGAGACATATTGCAAGAATGAACTTTGCTAATGTTGTGCGCATTTAAAGCACCGAAGCTAGTTTTTGTTCAAAATGCTCTGACAAGGTAGGGTAATGCTCAAATAGCCAATCCTTAAGCTCTAAAGTTTCAAAAAACAATTCTTGCCGAGTTTGGTAAGGTTTAGCTAGGAGTGGATTTAATCCATAAGACCCAATATCAATCTCAACTGCTCGGTTACCGATAAAACCGAAGTTTCGACGTATAAGTGCATCGGAATTCACTATTCCATTTTGCGAACGATTTACGATCAAATCGATTATAGAATCGATTGATTCATGCGCGCCATTAATGTCGTTTTGCTGCATCAATTTGTGGAAATGATCGTATACAAGGTCGGCTTTCATTTGGACTGCGAACTCTAATGAATCAGCGTCAAAATGATGAGCAATGCCTAAATTATCCACGAGGGTGAGAGAACGTTTCAAATGGTCGGTTTTTTGCAAGTGGATATAAAGAACCCCTGTCTCTTTTTTGCAGAGGGAATAGGCGATATGGCAGCTTCTTAAAATTGAAAAGACCCTTTTCTCTCGTTCAAATAAAATATTGCTGCGAAGAGGTTCTAAGGATGTAGGAAGGATCAGAGAGCGAATGATCTTTGACGGCAACCAAAAGTGATGGTGTTTAAAGAGTTTTAAAACAACGCTGCCATCTTGACTGACAAAAACGTAGGATTGCACTCCTTTCCCTAGAAAATAAAAAGGCTTATCTAAATGCGGAAGAATGGCCTGCTCTTCATCGAATGTCGGAAATGTTAATATATTTTCTTTGGGAACATAAGGTACGTCTGTATAAACTTTATTGACTCGAAAACCTTTCGTTTGATGGTAACAGAATCGTTCAATACCGAAGAATAAAACGACGTAAATAAATGTTTTAAATAGAGGGTTTTGGTAGATCTTCTTCATATTCATGCATTTTTGATTTGAGCTGACGTGCAAAATGATCCCTAACTTCTGGGAAATGCACATTGAGCCACTCATTTAAACTCGTGCAGATACGCAACAGCTCTTTTTGGTATACCTTGGGATTGGCGATTTCAGGATCATATGAAAATGGCCCTATGTCGATTTGAACCGGGCTTCCATCGATATATCCGAGATTTGTCCTGATCAAGGGATCGTTATCTCCAATCCCTAATTGGCATCGCCTTTCCAAGTAATTAAGTAGAGCATCTAAGGCGCATTCAGCTTCTTCAAAAGATCCAGTTTCTCTTAAGGAGCTAAGGTAAGGATATACCAGCTCGGCTTTCTTTTGAATGAGAAATGCGAGGGGGGCTGCAGGGACTTTATATTCTCTCCCCAAGGAGTCTACAAGCTGAAGAGATAGTTGTAGTCTTGAGGATGGGCTCAGGTGCGCATAGACGATGGCGGAATGCTCCTTGAGGTCGGTGCAGGCTATTAAATAGCTCTTAAATGTTTTATTTAATTTGAGGGTGTTGTAGGCAATTTTTTGGCTTACGAATGGGATTTTTGGAAGGCACTTGAGAAGCTGTAACCTGCGGTAATAATGGTTATTGGGAATTTTAAGGACGTATTTCCCGCATTCCGATTGGAATGCGAAAGCCTGCTTACCTTTTGCCAAAAAATAGAATTTTTTCTCTAGGATATTTAGTGGCGCATCGTTAGTTTCAAAGGAGGCTAGATTGTCGGGCATGTTACGAGTAATAGCCCAAGGATGAAACCCATGATTAAAATGCAAGACGATGCGAAAAATCGCAATCGCTAGCAATAGAGGTGCAACCCTAACGCAAATCTTCTGTATTTTGGATCGAAGCGATTTTTTCATCTAAAACGGGGATTAGTTGAGGATGATTGTGATGCAGCCAGGTGCGGAAGCGTTCGGTGATGTTGACAACATCCTTACGATACACTTCTAAGCGGGTCCGAGAAGGATCTGTTTGAAGACGTCCCACATCGATAATAATTGCTTTCCCATCTGCGAAAGCAAAGTTTCTTTGTATTTTAGCATCATCGTCAAAAATTCCTTTTTGAGAACGTGCAACAATCACATCGACAATTGAGCGAACAGCATCTTCCGCCTCGTTAAGTAATTTTTGCTCTATCAAATTATCGAGGTGGGCATAGACCATGTGCCCTTTTTTCTGCACGATAAAATAGTACTGGTTTAAGTCTAAGGTATACTGGATGCCGATCTTGTCGCGGATAGAGACAAAAGGCATCATTTCATCAGAGGTGAG
>JBGAFY010000102.1:0-5185 GCA_044226975.1 Rhabdochlamydiaceae bacterium | reverse complement strand
GATGCTCTATTTGATAACGGTCGCCATGGTCATCCGGTAATGGGTGCCGGAAACCGACCTTTAAAAGCTCTTTCTGAGATGTTGAAAGGGAAGCAAGGTCGATTCCGCCAAAACCTTCTCGGTAAACGCGTTGACTACTCTGGCCGTTCTGTAATTATTGTCGGTCCTGAACTCCGTTTCAATCAGTGCGGACTACCAAAACAAATGGCTTTGGAACTTTTTGAGCCATTTATCGTCCGTCGCCTGAAAGATCGAGGGTACGTCTACACGATCCGTTCTGCGAAGAAGATGATTCAAAAACAAGCGCCAGAAGTATGGGATGTCCTTGATGAGATCATCAAAGGCCACCCTGTATTGCTCAACCGTGCACCTACATTGCACAGACTTGGTATTCAAGCATTCGAGCCTGTCCTCATAGAAGGTAAAGCGATCCGGATCCATCCACTTGTCACGACTGCGTTCAACGCTGACTTTGACGGTGACCAAATGGCGGTCCACATTCCTTTATCTGTAGAAGCACAGCTTGAAGCGAAATTGCTGATGATGGCTCCTGATAATATCTTCCTGCCATCTTCTGGTAAGCCGGTAACTGTTCCTTCACAGGATATGATCCTTGGCCTGTACTATTTAATGTACGATCCACTTTACATCGCTGAAGAGCATGGTAAAAAGACCAAAGTGTTCACCAGCATGGATGAAGTGCTGATGGCGATGCGTTCTGGCAAAAGTTATAATTGGTTTGAAAAAGGTGGAGAGAAAGACCACTTGAACCATGCTAACCGCCGCGATGATCTAGGACGAGGCTTACGTATCCATGAGAAAATTAAGCTCCAACTTGACCATGGTATTATTGAGACAACTCCTGGACGGGTGATTTTCAATACTATTGTGCCTAAGGAGCTCGGCTTTCAGAACTATGCACTGAGAAAGAAAAAGCTCAGCGAATTGATCTTGGAAACCTATAAGAAAGTAGGTCTAGAAGCGACTGTACGTTTCTTAGACAACTTGAAAAACGTAGGATTCGGAGAAGCAACAAAAGCTGCTATTTCAATGGGTATCTGTGATGTCCGTATTCCTACGAACAAGACCAAGATGATTGAAGATGCATACAAGCGCATCGAAGTTGTCTTGAAACAGTATGAAGACGGTATCATCACCGACGGTGAGCGCCATTCTAAGATCATTAGTATTTGGACTGAGGTCTCTGACAAGCTCTCCGAAGAACTCTTTAAGTTGATCAGCGAGACAAAGACTGGGCTCAACCCGCTCTTCCTTATGATGGACTCTGGAGCTCGCGGTAACAAGTCTCAAGTGCGCCAGCTCGGTGCGCTCCGCGGTTTGATGGCGAAACCATCAGGTGCAATTATCGAATCTCCGATTACTGCGAACTTCCGCGAAGGTCTAAGTGTTCTTGAATACTTTATCTCCTCGCACGGTGCTCGTAAAGGTCTTGCCGATACTGCATTGAAAACTGCGGACTCTGGATACTTGACACGCCGTCTCGTAGACGTTTCACAAGATGTGATCGTCATGGAAGAAGACTGCGGAACCCTCAATGGAATCGAAGTTTCAGCGATCAAGCAGGGACAGGAAGAACTTCTCCCATTGCGAGATCGTATTTTCGGACGTACTTCTTGTGATGATATCTATCAGCCTGGCGATCGCACTAAAGTGCTTGCTCGTGCTGGAGATATCCTCAACATCGACCAAGCGCAAGCGATCGATGATGCTGGTATTGAGACCGTCCGTATTCGCTCAGCCCTCACTTGTGAGACGCAGCGTGGAATTTGCTCTAAGTGCTATGGATTAAACCTCGCAAATGGTCGTCAAGTAGGCCTTGGCGAAGCAGTCGGTATTATCGCTGCTCAGTCAATCGGTGAACCTGGAACACAGCTCACGATGAGAACGTTCCACTTGGGTGGTATCGCTTCTGCGCAGTTAAGCCCAGAGCTGATCGCCGACCATGATGGCGTCTTGATCTATGACAGTTTGCGCACAGTACGCAATGAAGAAGGTGTATGGATAGCGCTGAATAAAAACGGCTCGCTCCATATTGTCCGCGATGAAGGTCGTGCATTAGACGATTACAAAAAGCTCCTAGCGACTAAATCGATTGAACCTCTACAGACTTTCCCGATCGAGCTGGGTACTGCGATCTTCTTAGAAGATGGCGCTAAAGTCAAACGTGGATCAAAGATAGCGCTTTGGGAACAGCACAACATTCCGATCATATGCGAAAGACCTGGATATGTGCAGTACGAAGACCTCGTCGAAGGTATTTCTACCCAACGCGATGTCAATAAGCAAACAGGTCAGTCTGAGCTTATCGTGAAGCAGCACCGAGGTGAGTTGCACCCGCAGATCATCATTTACGCTGACCGTGAGTGTTCAGAACTTATCGGAACCTATGCGATGCCTTCCGGTGCCGTCATCTCCGTACAAGAAGGACAGTATGTCGCAGCTGGTACATTGCTTGCTCGTTTGCCACGCGGTGCAATCAAGACAAAAGACATCACGGGCGGTCTTCCTCGCGTTGCCGAGCTTTTCGAAGCACGAGCTTTTCGAAGCACGCCGTCCAAAAGATGCGGCCGAAATTGTCATTATCGACGGTATAGTCGACTTCCGCGGTGTTCAGAAGAACAAGCGTATTGTCGTCGTCCGTGATGAAGCTTCTGGTATGGAAGAACAGCACCAGATTCCTTTGACAAAGCACTTGATCGTCCAAAGAGGGGATCACGTCGTCAAAGGGCAGCAGATCACAGATGGTCTCGTCGTTCCTCAAGAAATTTTGGCAATTTGCGGTGTTCGTGAGCTTCAGAAGTATCTGGTCAACCAGGTCCAAGAAGTTTATCGTCTGCAGGGTGTTGATATTAACGATAAGCACATTGAGATTATCGTCCGTCAGATGTTGCAGAAGGTGCGCATCACCGATCCAGGTGATACCACATTCTTGTACCAAGAAGACGTCGATAAGAAAGTGTTCCATGCACAGAACCGTAAAGTGATCGAAGAAGGCGGGCGTCCTGCGCAAGCAGCTCCAGTCCTTCTCGGTATCACTAAAGCGTCTCTCGGCACCGATTCCTTCGTATCTGCTGCGTCGTTCATGGAGACAACCCGTGTTCTTACCGATGCCGCTTCCGAAGGTAAGACAGACTTTATGCTCGATTTCAAATCGAACTTGATCATGGGCCATATGATTCCTGGAGGAACTGGCTTTGTAGAGTTCAACGAGCGTATCGAGAAATATGTCGATCGCGAAGGACGTGAAGAGTTAGTATTAACTTTTAACGATTAATTCTCTTTTGGTCTTAAAAGAAAAGACTATTGTGCTTAAGGCATGATAGTCTTTTTATTTTCTTCAAAAAAAGCTTCAGATGGAATTATGTCTGGCATTGACGTACGCCAATTTTGCATCAGAATTTTTTCGACATCTAGTTCTGAGTCAGCCGAGCGTAATAAGTTAGCCTGCCTTTTAAAAATCAAGACAAGTGAAAAGTTGCTGGAATAATTAGCACAATTCATTAGATAGCTAGCCATATTAACTGATCTTGGAGCCTCAAAAGAAAAAGAAGGTGTGTTATGAGAGCGATGTTTTTCTACAATTTCATACATCTGATTAAGAGCAATTGCTTTTTGAGACACTTCTTGAGTGTTTTCATGCTGGTGTTTTTTATGGTTAAAAACCTTAAGATCAGACTCTAGGTCTAACTTCTCTTGAAAAGTCTTCAAAATATATGCAAAATATCGAGTAGAATTACCCCAATTTAACGAATCCAAGTTTTTCGAAATCACATAAATTGATTTTCCTTTGTCCGGCATTTTAGCAAAAATTGGAGGTAAACATTTTAAAGAGGAAGCAGCAATTTTTAAGCTAAGCGGACTAGGGGATATTTTTCCCTTATCTAAACAAATTGAAACGGATTGCCAGAAACCGGGTATTTGTGACTCAAAGGGCGCTACAAAGGTGTTCTGAATTGTTTTAAGTAGCGGAAAATTTTGTACTAAACGATACTTGAATTAATTTCCTGAAGATATATTTTCTCTAAAATGTTTGCTAGTTTGAGACCAAGATAATGCCTCATCAGTACTTAAAAATGAAGCAATGTACCAAACTACGCCATCTGGAAAATGGTCGATGTGAATGTTATTATTATATTGAGATATTGTCATAATTTTTTTCTATATTGTTAATTTTATTTACATATAGTTTACTATTTTTTTTGCTATTAAACAAGTTGTTTGTATGGTTTTAGTTGTAAGTAATTTGCGTAAAGAGTTTAAAGAAGGCAAACGTAATTTTGTTGCTGTCGATGATATCTCTTTCCAGCTCAAAGAAGGGGAAATTTTGGGCTTACTTGGCCCAAATGGGGCTGGTAAAACGACTACCATACAAATGCTTTTGAGCGCTCTAACGCCTTCCTCAGGAGAGATACTCTATTTTGGAAAGGATTTTAAACGCCACCGTTCTGAGATTTTAAACCAAGTGGTGTTTGCAAGTACGTATATCAGCTTGCCTGGAAGATTGACTATTGAGCAGAACTTAAGGGTTTTTGCAGGATTGTATAGTATTCCTGAAAAGGAATTTCAGCTCCGCATGGTTGCGTTATTGGAGCGTTTTGGCATAGCAGGCAAACGCAAGGAAGAGGTATTTACTCTATCTGCTGGACAGATCACCCGTTTGATGCTGGTCAAGGCATTTATGGTGCGGCCAAAAGTGGTCCTCTTAGATGAGCCAACAGCCTCTTTAGACCCCGAGATTGCTCAAGAAGTCTGTCAATTTGTTGTTGAGCAACGCGATGCGCATGGAATTTCTATACTTTTTACATCACATAAAATGCCTGAAGTTGCAGAAGTTTGCGACAGGGTTCTGTTTATGAAAGATGGAAAAATTGTTGCCGATGATATCCCTGAGAACCTTGCAAAAAGCGTTTCCACATCAAAAGTTATCCTGCAAGTTGTAGAGGGGCTCGAGCGAGCGCAAGCGATCGCGGAGAAAATGCGTTTTGCTTATCGCGTTGAACACCGCTCTCTTGAGCTGCAGCTCGATGAGACTGATGTTGCTAGGCTACTTAGTGCTTTAGCTCTCGCTGACGTCATGTATACCCATATCGATATTGTTAGACCGACATTGGAAGACTACTTCCTTTCCATGTCTAGAAGGAGGCCATCATGAGCTGGAGTCGTA
>JBGAFY010000101.1:0-7554 GCA_044226975.1 Rhabdochlamydiaceae bacterium | reverse complement strand
CTATCGCTTAAAAACCGCAGTCATAAGACAAATGCTGCAAAAGATACGATCACAGCAGCGCGTCTTAAAAGAGCAGTCGAGATGTACATCGGGCGGTTCGATCCAGAAGACCCTTTAATTTCTCCTCTTCAATGTGACCTAAGCGGGCTCCCCCCTTTGCTGATCCAAGTAGGATCCTGGGAAATACTGCTAGACGATGCCGTCTTACTTTCTGAAAAAGCAAAAAAAGCCGGCGTTCCTACTCAATTAGAAGTATGGGATGAGATGTTCCACAACTGGCACTTATTTGCACAAGCTCTGCCTGAAGGACGTGACGCCATAGAACATATCACGTCGTATCTTAAACAGATTGAAGGTCATTATTTAAGAGCTGCATAAGCTCAATGAGTTCTTCTCTAGTGAGGCCCTTGATGTGAGCCTCATCGTCAAAATTGACAATCTCCGATAGGGCCATTTTCTTTTTGATCAACCGATCGATATGCTCTTCAACTGTATGTTTGGTGACGAGCTTGAAGACCTGCACGCCGCGGTTTTGGCCGATGCGGTGCACGCGGTCTGTCGCCTGGTTCTCTTTGGCAGGGTTCCACCAACGATCGTAATGGATGACAACGGAAGCTGCGACAAGGTCGATACCAACACCTGCAGCCTGCAAAGAAGCAACAAAGACTTCACACGCTGGGTCGTCTCTAAATCTCTCCACTTCTTCTTTGCGGTTCCTCGTACTCCCACGAATGCCAGCAAAACCGATCTTTTTTTCTGTCAGGTACATTTCGATCATATCGAGCATGCCAAGATATTGAGAGAAGACCACAACCTTTTGGTTGCTCTCACGAGCCTCTTGCAATAGCTCGGTAAAAAGGTCCCATTTGCCGCTACGGTATTTATGAAAATCGGCGAAGTCTTTTCGGTACAGGCATGGGTGGTTGCAGATCTGCTTCAATGAGGATAAGATGGAAAAAATATGCATCGTGGGAACAGGCTTTGATGCATCGTGAAGCTCTGCAATGATCGGCTTTGTCTGAAGGGTAATGACGTTCTTGTACAATTCCCTCTGCTCATCGGACAGGTCGCATACAGCAATTTCTTCGGTCTTCTCAGGCAATTCTTGCAAGACCTCGCTCTTTTTTCTCCTTAGCACAAAAGGCCTGATAAGACGAGAGAGCAAATTTTTTCTTTCAGGATCTTGATTTTTCTCAATAGGGAGAACGAAGACCTCGCGGAATTGAGCCTCTGAGGGAAAATAACTCGGGAGAACGACGTCAAAGAGCGCCTTAATCTCGAGCAAACGGTTCTCGATTGGAGTGCCTGTAAGTCCAAGGCGCATTTGAGCATCGATCTGGCGTAATGCTTTATGTGTTTGGGAGTGGACGTTTTTAGCAGTTTGGATCTCATCGAAGACTGCTAAATGGAAAAAGATCTTGCTCAAAGCTTTGCGTTCGCTGCGTAGCGTCCCATAAGAGGTCAATAAGAGGTCATAATTTTCATTAAAAGTCTCAAGTGTGCGCTGGATCCCATAAAACACACACACTCTTAACTTAGGTAAGTAGCGTTTGAGGAGCTCTTCCCAATGGTAAATGACAGAAGTTGGGCAAACTACGAGGAATTTAAATGCTTGGCCTTCAACTTGGGCATTATGAACAGCGGCAAGAAGGGCCATCGCCTGGTGCGTTTTTCCCAATCCCATCTCGTCACACAACATGCCTGAGAGCCCCAAGGAATACAAAGACCATAGCCATTTAACTCCGGTAGTCTGGTATGGACGGAGCTGACTTTGAAGTCCCTCTAGGCTCGGTTCTTCAGTCGATTCTAATTTCTGCAACTTGTTCAAAATCGCGCGCGATTGGAGATCTTTTGCATTAGAACCTGAAGGAGCGCGAACACTTTCATAAATACTGAGCTGGATCCACTCAAGAGTGGTCAGTTTTAGATCTTTGTTCTTTTGCATCCAAGCGCGCTTGGAAATCGCTTTTAACCAATGGAACCGAGGGTCTTTTAAAAACAATGCCCCTGCCGGTGAAAAAAGATAACTTTTCCCTTCATGGATAGCACGCCATACATCAAATAAAGGCACATTACCCACATCGGTGCCATAATGGAGTTGGGTTACCCAAAGACCTTGGGCGCTTCTCTTATCTGCTTTGATCGATTCCAGAATTAATTCTGAATGCTGAGGCTTTTGCAATCTGCGGTCTAAAGATAAAATAAATGGCTCAAGCGTATCGATCTCAAGATGAAGAAAGATCGGTTCTTCTTCTTTTGCAATGGTGCGAGGGCGATCGTAAGCGATAGGGGGAGCTGAATGTCCGGGGTTATCTCGAAAAAACCTTCCTTAGGAATGTAGTATAGTTACCTAAGATTCGCACCATTTTCTCTTCGTAATTGGGAAGGAAGAAATATTGTGGGCAGGTGGATGTACTTCTTCTTCATCAAGCTCGATGCTCAGTCCAATTTTTTTAAGGGGCAAATAGGGCGAAGAAACCTTTAACAACTTTTAGGTCCTCTTTGTGTCGCGAGATGAACTGAAATATGTTCAGGATGGATTCTCCTTCCCGGTTGGATCCATCCGTTGTAACGATAAGAGGCTTTTGCATAAAACCCCCTGCCATACAAGAAAGATCCACTCACCTAAATCAAGGATCTCATCTCGCTCTTCAAAATTCTAAGTGCGTCTCGAACCTTAACCCTGGTCGTCCATCACATAATGGATTTGAGGCTCAAGATTGGATAGATGGATTTGGAAGCCTTCCTGTTGATTAAGCCAGCTGGAGTGGCGCTCAATAAAATCGCCAAAGGCAGCAGATTGGAACGATTTTCTCTGTTCCTTCGATCACAATATCTTCGAAGATAAAAGCCTCTATCTGGCAAGAAGACCGAAACAAAGAGAAGGAAACGCGCAGCATGATCCTGCTGAAGGTCGCCTACATTGAACACATAACAACAAATGTGCAATCGTTTTTCTGAGTCAAAAAACAGATGGTAGAAGCATGGAATCGGGCTTGATTGGACCTTCCAATCTTTCAAATGCCGATGCAGAAGCCTTTGAGTATCTTTGCAAAAGCAACGATACTTTAGTAGTGGGAACCTCTCCAGCTTCTAATAGAGGATCGCGTCAGATAGGGTAAAATCCTTTTTTGGGACATAGATCCAAGGCTTGATCGGGATTCCCTCAAGACGAGGTTCTTCAATAGCATGTTCTTCTGTCTTTTGTTTTCTTTCAAATCTACGTGGAGCGACCTCTTTTCCTTGTCGTAAATAATTTCAGTGGTGCATCCAAGAGAAAATTCTTGCACTTCAAAGGACTTTCAACAGTGGCATGATGAGGGAATAAGGGCGGAGTTGACCTCAGCAATATAAATTTTGAATTCTACGATTTTTAGGAATTGTAACCGAGACGTATTTGGAAGTCCAGTCTCCATCGTCTTCGACAAAGAAATTGAATACAGGACATTGTTGTCTTGAGGTTCCATCCACCATTTTGCTAAATCCGACCAGAATGACAGTTCATATTGGAGTTGATGGCTTGGATTCCCTTGTCTCCAAGTTGACCTCTTCTTGTGAAAGATTGGAAAACTTGATTGAGTTCTCTTCAGTCTCAGTAGGTCTTTCGACAAGATCAAAGTTGAGATTTTGCCCACTTCTGGAACAAGTGGCTTAATCGAAAACAATAATTTTCCAGTTTTCGTTGACTAATTATAGCCTTGTTGTTTTTAATATTGAGGAGACATATCCCAACCTCCTACTGCAGGTAAGGCTAACTTCGTTCAAAACGAACTGCAGCGCACATGCAAGGGATCGAGTTTACCATTCGGTATCACAGATTATCTGCCAACAATGTGCGAGCAGACTTGATGTTTCTCTGCATCTTGACAGGTGCACCATAGCTATCGCGTAATTTTTCTGGTCAGTCCAATTGGAGAAATAGAATATTGATTGTTTTCCAAGAGCCAAGCGAAATCTCTACCTGGTAAGTCCTTCGAAAAAGGACATGCTTGACCTTTTTGAAGGATCTCTTTTGCTAAAGAAAGATCTCGATTTGAAAAGTGGCTCGTACATGCAGACCTCTGGCTATATGCAAAAGGCATGCACAGGCGAATGAGGGCATTGCCAGAACAAGATATACAAAACCGCAAGAAGCGAGGAAGAACTAAAAAGATAATCATTTTTTATCTTATAAGTTCTCTCGCTTTACCATCGTTGAAATTTTATTCAAGATTTTGATAGCGTTATAACGTTTCCGCGCTGCTGATCCTCAGCCTCTTCTTCGATTGAAAGTGCTTGCTCTGCAGGGAAAGCATATCAAGATCTTGAGCGACCGTATCGGTTTGTAACACGGCCGTAACAAACGTTTAAGCCTTGGAGCAGTCCGTAGTCATCGCGAAGCGCCTACGCCTGTAGCCTGCATTCGCCTGGAATTTTAGAGCATATGGCATGGTAGCGTTTGCCGCCCGGCTTGGGTATGGCAGTGCGGGCAACTCCGGCATGTTAGTACGGTAATTATTGTTTGTACGCCAGTATCGCGGGTCGGAATGCGTCGTAGGTCTTGAAGTCTCCACGCAACCGCCTTGGTCGATAGCGACATCAACAATGACTGAGCCTGGCTGCATCTTTTTGACCATATTTTCAGTAACAAGCTTTGGTGCCATTTTCCCTGGAATTAACACAGAACCAATGACTAAATCCGCTTCAGCTACAGCTTTTTCAATTGCCGATGGGGCAGAGAAAAGAGTTTTTAAAGACTGTCCGAAAATACTTTCTAGTTCGCGGAGCCGGTTGAGATTGTTATCGAAGATCGTCACATCGGCACCTAAGCCAATAGCCATTCGCGCAGAGTGAGTTCCTACTATTCCACCACCGATGACAACCACTTTTCCCGGAGCAACGCCTGGTACGCCGCCTAAAAGAACACCACGTCCTTTGTTAGCCATTTGCAGCGCTGTTGCACCTGCCTGAACTGCGATGCGCCCTGCAATTTCACTCATAGGGATCAGTAGCGGCAAACGGTTCTGAGCATCTGTAACTGTCTCGTAGGCGATACCAACGACCCCTTTTTCAAGGAGGTGCTTTGTTTGGTGAGGATCTGGTGCAAGATGCAAATAGCAAAATAGGATCTGGCCGCGCTTAAGAAGAGGAAATTCACTCTCCTGCGGCTCTTTTACTTTAATGATCATCTCAGCTTCCCAAACGTCTTTGGCAGAAGGGACAATACGCGCTCCAGCTTGAAGATACATCTCATTTGAGAATCCGAGATGCGCTCCAGCATTATCTTGAATGATCACTTCATGATCGGTCGAAAGCACACGCACCATATCAGGGGTGGCGCCAACACGATACTCATGATTTTTGATCTCTTTTGGAATACCGATGATCATGTTTGTTCTCCAATGTAGATTTTTCCTTGGTAAACACATGTCGCTAAGCCTATCACTTCTACAGCAAATTTGGAATCTTGAAGATTTATTTGACAGGCTTGAACGACTTCTTTTGAGGACGTGTGCAGGGACATGGGGAAAGAAATATTTGCTTGATGGCCGGCGATATATGCTGCTGCCGCTAATCCCGTACCACAGGATAAAGTTTCTCCTTCTACCCCCCTTTCATAAGTACGAACTCTGAGAGAACTTTCCGAATCAATCTGCACAAAATTGACGTTAACTCCATCCGGATAAAATTGGCGATCATAACGTATTTCTTTTCCTTGCTTCTCGACGTCAATCGCTTCAGCATCAGACACAAAGACCACCGCATGCGGAACCCCTGTATCCACAACAAAGACCGTGTGTCCATGAAGAGATATTTGGCCCAAAAATTGAGGAAGACCGAAGTTGACAGCGATACTTGGACCTTGAGCGCGAGAAGAAACGACTCCTTTCTTTGTTTCAAAACGGACCGAGGATAAACTTGGGTCTTTTTGAAAGACGAAATGAGTCAAACATCGCACTCCATTCCCACACATGGAGGCTTCCTGGCCATCGGCATTGAATATCCTCATTTTATAATCAGCGATCTGCGAATGCTGCAATAAAAGCAGGCCATCTGCGCCAATGCCAAACTTACGGTGACAAAGTCTTTGAATGAGCTTTTGAGAATGGGAGGGAAACGATTCATCTCTATCATCTAAGAGAATAAAATCATTTCCCGCTGCATGATATTTATAAAAATGCAAATCATTAACCAAGATGGGCATCTAGGTCTTTATAAGAAGAAACAACTTTATCGATGAGTTTAAAAGCTTTCGCCTCTTCAACAGTCATCCAGGTGTCTCTATCGATTGCTTTTTCTATTTTTTCAGGATCTTGACCAGTTGCGTCCACATAGACACCGACTAGTTTTTTACGCATTTTCAAAATCTCTTTCGCTTGAATCTCCAAGTCTGTGGCTTGTCCACGAACAACTGAATTAATTGCAGGCTGGTGGATCATAATGCGAGCATTTGGGGTCGCAAATCTTTTTCCCGGAGCTGCACAAAGGCTTAAAATAGAGCCCATCGAAGCAGCTAGCCCCGTGACCAAAGTGATCACAGGAGAGGAAATCATTTTGACTTGGTCCCAAATAGCAAATCCGGAGTCTACAGAGCCTCCAGGAGAATTGATGACAAAGAGAATAGGCTTCCCTGGATTGGAGAGCTCTAGGAACCATAAGCGTCGAATTAAATCTCGAGCAGATGCACTGTCGACAGCTTCTGAAATAAAGATGCGCCGCGCATTCAGCAAAGCAGCATCAATTTTATCTTCAATTGCACCTGGCTTGCGTTCTGTCTCCTCACGCTCCTGAGCAAAAAATGTCATAGAAGCCTCTCGTTATATTAAGAAACATTATTCTAGGTTCTGATTATTTTTCAACCGATGAGAATTTCAGGGTATAAAGGAAATTCTTGCAAAAGATCGGCGACTCTTTTTCTCACTTGTCCTAGGACTTCGTGGTCAATATCAATTTTTGCGCGACTCCTTTCTCCTTTGTCTCCCAGCCCTGCCTTAGTTGCCTTCAAAAGATCATAGATACAATCGCCAATGATAGCCATATCTGACTCTTTCATTCCCCGTGTTGTGAGGGCTGGCGTGCCCATTCTGATCCCTGAAGTGTACCAAGGACCGTTCACATCAAATGGAATAGCATTGCGATTTGCAGTGATCATCGCATCTCGCAGCGCCAGCTCAGCTTGTCTGCCCGTAAGTCCAAAACTATCCGCCACATCAAATACAAAGAGATGGTTGTCCGTTCCCCCTGTAGTAATCCTGACACCTCGGGACTTCAAACGTTCAGCTAATGCCTTAGCATTTTTCACAATTTGATGGGCATATTCTTTAAAGGAGGGAGCATTCGCTTCTTTAAATGCGATAGCCTTTGCTGCCATAACATGTGGCAGTGGGCCACCGAGGACTAGAGGACAGCCTTTGTCTATCACTTCTCGGTATTCAGAAGTGCAAAGGACCATGCCACCTCGCGGCCCGCGCAATGTCTTATGCGTTGTGGTCGTAACAATATGTGCGTAAGGGATAGGATTATATTCTCCAGTCATCACTTTGCCAGCAACAAGTCCTGCAAAATGCGCCATAT
>JBGAFY010000100.1:3815-5468 GCA_044226975.1 Rhabdochlamydiaceae bacterium | reverse complement strand
TTAATTTGGCCAAAGAGGGTGATTTTGGAGGATCTCCATCACCTTTTCCGGATTATCAAGTCCTTGGTTGATAGAGATCTTTTCTGCTTCTTTAAGCAGTAATCCCATATTTTTGCCAGCAGGGATTCCAGCCTCTAGCAAACGGCTTGCAGCTAGAAGAGGTTTCTTTTGGCGGATTCTTTCAATAGCTGCTTGAAGGGATCGTTGTCTTTCAGCATGCTCTTTGCGAAAATCTTTTTGTTTTTCTTCAGAAAGACGGACAGAAAAAATTTCTAAGCATACTGAACAATCTGGATGGGCATAAAAATGAGCCCATTCAGCAAGCTCTAATTTTTCCAGCCAATCTAAAGGCATGCTTAATAAATTGTGAGCATGGTGGTAGAAACGGACAAAATCTTTTTCAGGGTTTGACAGCTTTAAGTATTCACACAAAGCGAGCATCGCATCCAAAGAATGATCGAGAAAGAGCTCGAGCAATTCTACAATTGTCGGGACCCCTTTAGGAAACTTTTCAATAAAACAGACCCGTTTGGCAATCTCTTGGGTAGAAATATCTTTAAGAGCAGGAAAGATTGTCTGCAGCAGAGAAATCTCATGCAAAATGACCAGGCTGCGGTCAAAATGGGCAAATTGGGACATTTTTTTAAACTCTTGCCAGATCCTTTCCATTGCTACAGCAGGCAGCAGCGTTGAAGCATGCTTTTTGATTGCTGCCAATGTTTTCTCTTCGATAGGAAAATTAAAGCGGGTAGAATAACGCACCGCACGCATCATTCTAAGACGATCTTCAAGGAAACGTTCGTCGGCATCGCCGATAGCGCGGATGATACCGCGTTTTAAATCTTTCCGTCCGCCAACATAATCATAGATCTCTGTCGTCGTAGGATCGTAAAACATCCCGTTGATTGTGAAATCTCTGCGAACAGCATCTTCTTCAGGCGAGGCGGACTCAATTGAGGTAGGCCTTCTCCCATCCATATACCCCCGTTCCTTTCGGAAAGTGGCCACTTCGTAGGGAAATCCCTCTTCGACAACGATTAGAATCCCAAACGCAATCCCGACAGGGACAGTTTTAGCAAACATCGACTGGATAGTTTCTATAGGAGCATTTGTGGCGATGTCAATATCGTCAGAAGGATGTTTCATTAAATAATCGCGCACCCAGCCGCCTGCAAAATAGGCAATATATCCAGCTTCCTGGAGGCGTTGGACGATACGTGTTGCTGCAATGAGTTTCATTACCTCATCATTTCACGGAGCGTAATTTCTAGAAAGCTTCCGTTTTGATAAGCTTTGGTGGCCTTGTATTGTTGCTGCTTATATTTTTTTCGAAGTCCAGGGACATCCGTTACAGTTGCATCGACATCATAGCCAAGAGGTAGATGCAAGGTGAAAGTTAAAAAACACTTTTCTGGAATGATGATATCTCCCGATTTTGCCTCTAAAGCCTTGAGCTCGTCTTCTAAGGTGGCATAGCCAGGTCGAGGAACAGGTTTTTTTAGAGGGTGGTAGGATTTTCCAAGTCGATAGAGTCGAGGAAATAAAAAACTTTTGATTTCCCATTTACGATCAAAATAGGCGGCATTTTCTTTTCCAAATCCTAAAATAATCCCAAGTAGTTCGTCGTTACGATTTACGCAAATCTGTTCTAAG
>JBGAFY010000100.1:0-3762 GCA_044226975.1 Rhabdochlamydiaceae bacterium | reverse complement strand
ATTGTAAAATTGCTTCTAACAATTGGTTTGGAGATTCAAATTGAGAGAAGACTCCCTTAAATTCATAAAAATTTTGTTTGAGGACATTTAGCAGACGTTTTTTATGAATCAAAAAAACATCTGCTTGATATTTTGGAAAAGAACCTCGCGTTTTGACAAGAGCATAAGTTTTTAAGGGAAAAAGATGCTGGTATTTTTGCCAGATTTTGAATCCTTTCTCTTGAGGAGAGAAAAAATCAAAAAAACCGCGATAAAACATTTCTTGATCGATCTCTTCCCAATCAGCATATGTCAAAAGTGCTACAGGCTTATTGCCATAAAGAACATAACATCCGTCCTCATCAGAAATAAGACTTCGGAAAAATATTTCTAGTTCAAGTTGTTCTTCTTTAGGAATTTTCTCGAGCAGTTTAACTACATCATGCTTTTGCTGATAACTGAGGAGTGATAAGCCGCAACCTACAAACAAGGTTGCGGCAACTCTTATACCCAGATTTTGCATCAAAAGCATTATTTGCCACAATATGATGGAGCGTCGTTTCCTCTGATGCATTTTTTTATATCGCAATTGTGATTTGTCTTACATGGACGACAATACCAAGTATCTGATGATGGTTCACGACTCACATACAACCCCATTTCATCAGAAAAAAGAGCGTGTACGCGATGCCACGTGTCATGATGGAAGACAAAAATATCCTTTTTGTCGAATTGGAGATTTTCAGGTTCGATATATATTTTCTCAGGTTGTTGCATCTGCTTCTGACTCCATTGGATATTCCCGTCCGCAACAAGCAAATGCTGTAAAGCAATGCTGATACAGACAAAAAAAGCGCTAATTGTTTTCATGATACCACCTTTTATAGTTAAAAATACACATCCAGCGCTTTGAGGTTAACAATATTGTTTCAAATTGTTAAGAAATTTTTAATTATGAAGGCAAAGGTACATGGCGAAAATTTCTCTCCTTAGTGAAGAGACGATCAATCAAATCGCTGCGGGCGAGGTTATTGAAGATCCAGCTTCTGTCATTAAAGAACTAGTTGAAAATGCAGTCGATGCTGGAGCCACAAGGATCATCGTCGATGTTATGGGTGGTGGACATAAATTAATTCGTGTCAGTGATAACGGTTCTGGGATGAGCGGTGAAGATGCCATGTTGTGTCTAAAACGCCATGCGACTTCTAAAATTCGTAAAGCGGATGACTTGCTCAATTTGCTCACGATGGGGTTTCGCGGTGAGGCCCTTGCAGCGATTGCCTCTGTATCTCGATTAGTTTTGATGACTTCGGCTGAAGGGGATGCTGGCACTCAAATAGAAGTAGAAGGGGGCGCAATTAAACTTTGTCAACCATGTGCCCGGCAGCAAGGAACAACGATCGAGGTGAACGACCTTTTCTTTAACACGCCCGCACGCCAAAAATTCCAAAAAAGCAGTTCGGCGAGCAGTGCAGAAATCACTAAGGTCATGACTTTTTTGAGCCTCGCTCATCCTGAAGTGAGCCTTGAGCTGAACCAGCAAGGAAGAGCAGCTCTGAGAGCATTTTCAACTCCATCACTCTTGCCTCTAGAGACTTTGAAGTTGAGAATAGAAGAAATTTTCACGCCTTCTTATTCGCATTCTTCCCGGTCCATCGTCTATCAAGACGAGACTTTGACTCTCAGAGGTTGGCTTCAACTCCCTGAACAGAGCCGTCATAATCGCTCTGGACAGTATCTTTTTATTAATAATCGTCCCGTTAATTGCCCCTCTCTTTCGTATGCTATCAAAGAAGGTTATGGCACGCGCATTGGACAAGATCGTTTCCCCGCATTTGTGCTCCATGTCTTCATGGATAGTAAATGGCTAGATGTCAATGTCCATCCGCAAAAAAAAGAAGTGCGGATCCGCGATGAATCGCACATCCGCAAGCTTGTTCGTGAGGCTGTTGACAAAGCTCTAATTGCACAAGCAACTTCTCCAGTAGAAAAATATTCTTTTTTGGAAACATATGAAGTCCCCCCAAGTCAGCAGTGGCAGCAGAGCTTTGCTGAGCACATCCAACCTACTTCTCGCTTTGAAGAGTGGGAACAGATCTCCATACCCCAAAAAGAGGTCATTAGACCTATTGGACTGTTTAAAAATTTTCTGCTTATTGAACGCAATGGGATGTGCCTCATTGATCTAATTGGACTTCAGGAGCGCATCGCATTTGATGCATTGATTAAGAAAGAGAGAGGACAAAATAATGCGCAGAGATTGCTGCTTCCAGTCATTATGACTCTGCCATCCCATCATATGGCCCAATTGGAAGGCCTTCGCACACGATTAGAAGGCGTAGGGATACTGTTTACCACGATTGGAAGAAATCAATTGAGCATTGATTCGGCTCCTGATTTTTTAAACGAAGAAAACGTGGCGCATGTTGTGGAGAACTGTTTGCAAGATCCCGAGCTTATGATTAAAGAGATGACTGATACAAAAACAATTGTCTTAAAGCTTATCAAGGGTATTCGCTTAAGAAAAAAACCATTTATGTTACAAGAATCTTTAGCAATGGTTGAGAAATTATGGTCTTGCCCTGAGCCTTGGGAAACACCGTTTGGGAAACCCATTGCCGTTGTCTTGAGCGAAGAGCGTCTTACAAAATTGATTCAATCTGGATAAATATGCACTCTGTTTTTCTTTCACGTGTCCAACAGCTCCAGGAGAAGTGTAGGCAGAATGACCAATCTTTTATTATTGAAGAACCCATTGATCTCTTCTACTTTACAGGATTGGACTTGAGCAGAGGAGTGCTCATTATTTCTTCGCACGATGCTCGCCTTTTTGTGGATGGTCGATATATTCAGGCTGCAACAGTGAAATCTCCAGTCCCAGCAGCGCTGCTTGATGAAAAGATCTATTCTAAGACTGCGAAAAATATGGTGTTTGACAGTAAGAAGACTGCATATGACCGATTCCTCCAATTGCAAAAAATTTTTGGTAAAGTGCACCCAGAGAGAGGTTTTGTTGATTCAATACGCGCTCTCAAAGGAAAAGAAGAACTTGTTGCAATGCGCAAAAGTGCGGCAGTGCTCAAAAGTGGATTTGCACATTTGCAACAATCCCTTAAGACAGGAATGACGGAAAAAGATGCTGCATGGATTTTTGAAAAACACTGTAGAGAACATGGAGCGAGTGGGATGGCATTTGAGCCTATCATTGCTTTTGGGACCAATAGCAGCATGCCGCATTATCGAGCTGGAGATAAAAAGCTAGAAACAAATGACATGATGTTGATCGATATCGGCGTGGTTGTCGACCATTACCATTCTGATATGACCCGTGTTTTGTTCCGTGGCACTGGATACGAGGAAATGAAAGATTGCTATGCTTTAGTTCAAGATGCATCTCATGCTGCAATGGCCTTATGTAAGCCTGGCGTCTCAGCATGCACTCTTGATAAGGCCGCGCGTGCAGTGTTGCGCCAAGCTGGGAAAGAAGAATATTTTAATCATAGTCTTGGCCACGGAATTGGCCTCGAAACACATGAGTTCCCGCGAATCAAACAAGATGGAGAGGACAAAGACGCCATTATTTCATCTGGAATGGTCTTTACAATCGAGCCTGGGATATATTTACCTGGAAAAGGAGGAGTGCGTTTTGAGACAACGGTGATCATGCATGACGATCACATCGAAGACCTTTATCAGGAGGTCTAATGAAATTACGCTATCGATTATTTTTTCTAGTCGGTGGGATTTTTTTTATCGCTTTTATCCTCTCTGTTTTCTTAGAGA
>JBGAFY010000099.1:0-5370 GCA_044226975.1 Rhabdochlamydiaceae bacterium | reverse complement strand
AGACCTTTCAATATAAAGGTCAAAGGCCCCGGACAAAATTGAGAATATAACAGGTGGAATACCTCGGGAAGCTCTTCAGCAAGATTATTTAGCTGTTCTAGACTGCTCAAATGTGCAATTAGAGGATTGTCGGAGGGACGTTTTTTTATGGAAAATATCTTCTGTATTCCCCTTTCAGAAAATACTCTTGCTCCTAATCCGTACACAGTTTCTGTTGGGAAAGCAACGACTTCATCATTCTTTAATAGATCAGCAGCAAGGTTAAGATCAGTTGCATACAAAATGGCTGTATTCACGGCTTGCTCAATGCCCACAGTAAAAAGACTCCTACCGCGACTTTTATCCCACTAAATACCGCGATCTTCTCACAGTAACGATCGAAGAAATTGCGCACAGATTGTCCGAAACGACCCGTCGCCCAAGCAATGGCATAAAATCGGAGCATGCGTGCAAGAAAAATACTGAGCATGAAGCATCCAAAATGGAGTTTAGAAAATCCGGCTGAAACTGCGATGACCTTAAAAGGAATAGGAAGCAGCGCACCTAATGAAACAGCTATGAACTCATAATGGAGAAAACTTGCCGTGATCGAGGTAAAAGTTTTTTCTGATATCACGTATTGTAAGAGGAATCCCCCTAAATAGTCCCAGAGCAGAAACCCTATTCCAAAACCAATAACACCACTGACAACCGAAGCTAAAGCTGCTGAGAGAGAGAACAAAAATCTTTTAGAAGGGTTATGGGCGCAAAAAAGGACAAGTAAAGCGTCTAAGGGGAGGATAAAGAAAATTTCCAGAACAAAGACAAGGAATATCCATAACCATCCTCTATCAGAATGTGCTTTGCATACGGCCCAATCGTATATTTTTCTTGAATAGGTTTTAAACATGGTGCTATTGTAATCGTTTTTACATTAAAAAACT
Organism: Rhabdochlamydiaceae bacterium; assembly: GCA_044226975.1. Lineage (GTDB taxonomy): Bacteria > Chlamydiota > Chlamydiia > Chlamydiales > Rhabdochlamydiaceae > JBGAFT01. The sequence continues at coordinate 4,447 of JBGAFY010000099.1, read as the reverse complement.
ATCAATTGAAATGTTAAATACTGCAACAATTATCGTTATTTATGCTCTGATCGTAGGTGTAGGTGGAGCAATTGGTTATGTTAAAAGCGCTAGCATGATTTCTTTAGTAGCCGGTGTGAGCTCTGCTATTGCCCTACTGCTTTCAGCAGTAGCTCTTTATGCTAAAAAGAAATGGGGATTTTACGCTGCTTTGGGAATTGGAGGCCTGCTCCTAGTAGTCTTTGTTTTAAGGTTTATAAAGACCGGGGCTATAATGCCTGCCGGTTTTATGGCACTCTTAAGCCTTATATTCCTTATAACCCTATTTGCCCGAGCTGGAAAATTAAAAAGGAAATCCTAAAGAGGGATTTGCAAAAATCCAGTTTAATTTCGAAAATCGGTAAAAGCGACAAAAAGCGGCCGACTGAATTTTTGCAAGTACCCCTAAAGTCAACTCATCGGTTATAAAGATTTAAACGCAAAGACGCCAGGTGGCAAAGATGCAAAGAAAAATGTTATAAAATTCTTTGTGTCTTCGCGGCGCGCGCGTCTTTGCGTTTAAATCTTTATAACCGATGCGTATCGAAAGAAGTCTAATGGTCACCGGCGTAATAGGGCTCAACGTGGACAATTACATCTCTTACTGAAGACCACTCTTTTTGAATTTCCACCCTCACTTTTTGTGCGATCGCATGAGCATCTTCCACTGTCATATGAGGGTCAACCTCGACGTCGATGCTCACATGCGCATCAGGACCATAAACCTGCATGCGGACTTTCTCAGTGGCAAGAACCCCTAAGACGCGCATTGCAGCTTCCCGCACCCTTTCAAAAAAAACTGGATCTGGCACCCTGTCCAATAATTGATTGAGATTTTTTTTGGCCGCCATCGATCCAATTCCCACCATGAGCAGAGCAATGGCCATCGCGCCTAAGTGGTCAAAAAAGGCGCTAGAAGCTGGGAAAAATGCCCCAAATCCTAAGGCAACAGTAGCAAATAAGCTGTTAATCCCATCAATTCGATAATGGACAGCATCAGCCATCAAAGCCGGGCTGTTTTGTTGTTTAGCAGTCCTTTTCACAATCTGGTAGGAAATTTCCAAAAGGATCACTGCGCAGAAAGGGATAATCCAAGTAAAGACATTTAAAGACTCACCTGCTCTCTGATGAGCAAGGGCTGTTGTTTGCTGTAAGAACATCCCTCCGCCTAAAACAGCTAAAAGGACTCCGAGCTGCAGTCCTGCAATCGGTTCAAAACGCCCATGGCCAAAGGGATGGTTTTTATCAGGAGGACGATCTGCCAAACGCATACAGAAAATTAAAAAAAAGCTCGCCCCTACATCTACAAGACTCGATAATGCGTCCACGAGCAGGGCTGAACTGCTCAAATAGACAAAACCTAAGAGTTCAGCCGCGATGATAACCCCTCTTATCATCACTCCGCGCAATGCGGTATTTGTCATATGTTTCAACCGCTCTTGGCGTCTCTCTTGGACCTCCGTAGGGAGCGGTATCGATGATGGGAATTTTGATTCTTTCTTTGACATTCTTTAGTTGGTATAACGTTTTAGGGTTATTTTCCAGTCAATGTTATCAAAGAATGCCTCGATATATTTCTTTCGGTCAAGCCCATATTGAGTGATGTAAGCATGCTCAAATACATCCATGACCAATAAGGGTTCTGCCCCACTTAAGTGACCCAAGTCATGCTCATTGATCCAGGTATTGATCAATTTTCCTGAGAGGAGATCTTGATAGAGGATGACCCAACCTATCCCTCTTGTCATGCCAGTCGCAATAAAATCTCTTTTCCAAAGTTCAAAACTGCCAAAATCTTGAGATAGTTTTCGATACAGTGCACTATCAGAAGAAAGAGGATCCTTTCCGCCTAAATTTTGAAAATAAAGTTCATGAAGGCGCATCCCATCCCATTCCCAGCCTAATCTCCGCTTTAGGGCAGTAAAATCATAGCTATCAGCTTTATCTTGGAGCAAAAGATCTTTCAGCCTATTGATAAGGAAATTGGTATTTTTAACGTAGCCTTGATAGAGCTGAAAGTGCATTTTTAACAGATCATCGTTAAACCCTGGCATCCCTAATAAATTTGAAAAGTCTTTTGCTTGGTAATCATTAGACACAACAGGGGTTCCTGCCGCCGCAACGCCCGCTGGTACAACTTGTGCAGATAAAGAAAGGTTGGTGCATAAGAACAAAGCTGACAAAGAAGTAATAAGACGCATATGAACCTATCCACAATTGATGTTTGTAATTTTAAGCAATTTTGAATTTCGCTTTTCTGAACTATATTCAAACACATGAGCAGAAAAACAAAGTTCGAACGTGCCAAAAAAAGTGAAAAACTTTGAGGATTAGTTTTATGAACCTTTCCCAGTATTCAAAAAACATGCTTTTTACGTCTTTTTTCTACATCTTAAAGAGTCACTTCTTGGTCTACTTTTCAAAGTATGTCCTGCGAAGAGACTCTAAAACCTGTGAAAAAATTCATCAAAAATCAAAGTATTTTGAATACTGGGATAGCTTCATAGGCGCACTTTTTTATTTTAGTTTAAGAAAACTAAATTTTAAAGTGGCAATTTTAGATACTGTTAACAGTCTTTTAGTAAGTTAAGCTAACGCGACGTATGCATTTTAGCCTGTTCGCCTTCTTTGCCCTATAGCTTCTTCAGGAGCTGGGAAACGGGCAACAAGCATAGGTACTAAAAAACACCCTGGAGCGCTTTCTAAAAGCGCATAAATATCAGGATAACTATCTCCTTCAAGATTGGGATCGTCATCATAAAACATCCAACGATTGTCTTTAACGACAATTGTCAGGTCATTCACTTTTTGACTTTTGTCAATGAAAGTAATAGTAATACAACTCAGTGGAATTTGAAACCGCATCTTCAGTTGGTTCTCTAAAATGTAAACGTATTCGTCTTTTCGAAAAATAAAAGTTCCTGACTGCTCTTTTTGCAATAAGCGCTCTGCTCCAACACGGTCCAACTGATGCCAAGCTTCGTGTACTAAGTCTTTTCCTAATAGCCTTTGTAATCCTGACGTGATCTCTATTGAGCAAATGGCGTCGAGTAAAAGCATTGGATCATTTGTGAAAGAAAACAGCTCTCGTGAAGTCTTATTCAATAAGTGAAAGGTTTCAGAAATAGCCTGGATCGCTTCAGGTTTAAAATCATCCCAACGAAAATCCTCTCGATCTTCCTGGTCATCATAAAGACAAAAAAAGGTTTCATCAACTGAAGAAGGGGAAAGCTCCATCTCAAGGACAACAATTTTCCATTCCTTGCCCATACGGTCAGGCGCTCTTAACAACAATGCCCCATTTGTCTTATGCACAAAAGCATCAAATTCACAATGAATGTGCTCGCCAAGGGTATCTAATTTAAATCGCAGAGGTTGCACTGCACTTTGAAGAGCTAGAATATTTCGACGGACAGTTTCATTTTGTATGGAGATTTTCATAAATAACCCTATATTAAGCGACAACTCTATAAATCGCATTATAGTTTTTTACTAATTTAATTCATAATAATTATATTTTTTTCTCTAATTATTTGATTTAATGCGTTTTACCGCCCCCATTTCTTCAGCTTTTACATACGATGCAAGTAAGCCATTAATAATCGCTGAGCGAATTCCATGGTCTTCCATTTTTTTCAAACCAGCTATTGTCATGCCCATTGGAGTTGTAATTGACCATTTCAGTGCACCTGGGTGTTGGTGCTTTTCTCTTAATAAAGCAATGACTCCCTCCATAGTCTGCAATAGGTATTCTTGGCTCTCGTGTGGATGAAATCCCAAGATCAACGATCCCTCAATAAATGCTTCGATCAAAAGCAGCCAGAAGGCGGGACCAGATGCGGTGATCGCCATAAGGGCGTCCATGCGCTCTTCAGGGATCCAGGTTATCAATCCTAAGCCAGTAAATAGCTTTTCTATCTCCCCTTTTATATTTGTCGGAACCCCATTTTGGACAAAACCTAAAACAGCCTTTTCTACAAGAAGGGCGATATTTGGTGTCAAACGCACTACTTGGCTTTTTCCAAAGCGCGTATTTAACGTTTCAAGAGTCACACCAGCGAGTATGCTAATTATCGTCTGCTTTTTATTAAGAGAAGGTGCCATCAACTGAGCAACTTCATCTAAGTCTTGTGGTTTGACTGCTAAAAGGACAAAGTCCGCTTCTTTAACGGCTTTTTGGACATCAGTCACATAGATCGCTTTAATCTCTTTTGCAAGCCTCTCTGTCTTTTCTTTATGCGAATCTACGAGAAAAACTTTGTGTTTTTTGGCAAAATGCCGCGCGAAGGCGCCACCCATAGTCCCGCATCCAATGACAGCAATTTTCATTGTTTAAACTCCTTTAGTTATCTCACCCGCGTAATTTGTGCGCATGGCGCTTGAAACTTCTTCATATGTCATCTTCTTATGTAAAGTCCACATGAGTTTT
>JBGAFY010000098.1:0-5732 GCA_044226975.1 Rhabdochlamydiaceae bacterium | reverse complement strand
ACTATTTAGTAAGTGAGGTTCTTTAAATCCAACATAGCTCTCCGTTTGTACTTCGAACAATGACTTTTCTGTTTTTTAAGTCGCTTATAATCAATTAGATAAATTCTTTGTTAGGGAAAATATCCTGTTTCCAGTTCCTGGAGGAAATGAGGTTGTGTAAGATTTTATTTAAAAACACTTGATTGAAAATCAGTGGGATACAACAATGGCTTTAGAATCGTAAATGTGCCAAGTTGCTGGCGCCTAAGGAGTAGCGTAATATGACCACGGTCACTAAGAAAAAACTCGTCAATGTTATTTCTCAAGAGCGCGGGTTGCATCCCAATGACGTCCGCAATGTCATTCAATCTTTTCTTGATCATTTGACAGAAGCTTTAGTTACTGGAGATCGCCTTGAGTTCAGAGACTTTGGAGTTTTTGAAGTCGTTGAAAGAAAACAAAAAATTGGGCGTAACCCAAAAAATGCTGGTGTTCCTATCGTGATCCCTGCTCGAAAAGCAGTAAAGTTTACTCCGGGCAAAAAGATGCGAAAAATGATCGAAAAACCTCGTTCTACTGGAACAGGTGGATCGGGAAGAGGCGCGCATTAGGCTAAACATCCTTTAAGCCGTTATTGTTTAAAATAACGGCTTGACTTTCAAGTAGATAAAATTCAGACAGTCATTCAATTAAATTTTTTTGTAACAGCTTGAAAGTAATTCCGATTTGTTGATAATAAATGGCAATTAATTTGATAGGATCGTGGCATTATTAAAATAGTTCGGAGACTTGGTTGTCTATCCCTAAGGTAATTCTCTATTCTTCACTAACTTTGTTTTCCGTTATCGGGGTCGTTGCAGTTTGGAAAAAATCCCCGACGACGACTAACAATTCCTTGACAACTGTCGAAAAAACAACTCAGACTGTTGATAAAGAAATACAGAAAAAAAACATTGCAATTGAATTGATCTCTACGCCAAGCGCTTCCGCTGCTGTCTCAGCAGGTCAATTAAAACCGCTCACCCAGACCACTCCTGATCCAGTCCTTCCTAATATTGATCGCATTAATCAACTGTTTATTCCCGCCCCATCCAAACTGCCGATTGTTGAGACCGTGACGTATTCTAGTAGCGTACCCTGGCTTAAAGGAAAGCCGGCCTGGATTGCAGATTATGCAACTTTTTATTCGACATCGCGCCATTTCATTGCTCGTAGCTTAAACGGGAAACCTGATTATTTTTCTCAGAAAGTGTCTACTGGAAGTAAATTTAACGTATTTCGCAAAGACAAACATTTTTATTTCTATCTACTTGCAGACCTTTCCCGATGCAAAATGGGATTTTACTACGTCGATCAAGATACGAATGAAAGAGTGCACCTCAAGACATACAGAATTGGCGTAGGTCGTTTGAATCCAGATAAGCCTTCTGGTTGTATGACGCCTATTGGAAAATTTGCTTTAGGATCTAAAACCGCTGTTTATAAGCCTGGTATAACAGGGTTTTTCCAAGATAAAAAAATTGAATTGATCCGTGCTTTAGGAACTCGTTGGATCCCTTTTGAACAGGGACCGGCTTCTCAAAATGACGATATGAGAGGATTGGGAATTCAAGGCGCTCCTTGGTTTGAAGATGAAAAAAGCCATCAACTAATTGAAAACCGCGATTATTTTGGAAAATACATAACAGGTGGCTGCATCTGTGTGGAAAATGTAGAAGAGCTGTTTGCAATCGTTGTTTCTAAGCCCACCGTTGTAGAAATTGTCAGAGACTATCGCGATGCTAAATTGCCTGGAGTTGAAGTCTCCTCCCCATCGCGTTAAAATAAAATGAGGATCTTTTTGTATGTTGCCCCATGAAAAACAAATTGCTGAGTACGAAAAGACCATAGCGCTTGTCAAAGAACAGAACCGCGCCAACTCATTGATGTCAGATGATGAGATCTCTAGACTTGAAGTGAAGTTGGAATCGCTAAAGAAAAAAGTTTATTCGCGCTTAACTGCCTGGGAACGCGTTGCAATCTGCCGTCACCCTAATAGACCACGATCTGTCGATTATATTAAAAATATCTGTGAGAATTTTACTGAATTAGCTGGAGACCGTTGTTTCCGTGATGACCATTCTGTGATTTGCGGCATTGCCCGAATTAATGGCACGAAATTCATGATTGTCGCCCAAGAGAAAGGAAATGACACAGAGAGCCGCCTTGAAAGAAATTTTGGGATGCCCTACCCAGAAGGATATCGTAAAGCGATGCGTTGCATGCGCCTTGCTGCCAAGTTTGGCCTGCCAGTGCTTTCCTTGCTCGACACTCCAGGTGCCTATGCTGGACTCGCCGCTGAAGAGCGGGGCCAAGGTTGGGCGATCGCACAGAACCTTTGGGAAATGGCCAGGTTGCCTACTCCAATTATTGTCGTATTGATTGGAGAAGGATGTTCAGGAGGGGCGTTGGGGATGGGAATAGGCGATTCAGTTGCAATGCTCCAACATGCCTATTATTCCGTTATCTCACCTGAAGGATGCGCTTCTATTTTATGGAAGGACACTTCAAAAAAAGAAATTGCGGCCCAAGCCCTCAAAATGCAGTCAGAAGACTTGCTCGAAAATGAGATCATCGATGCCATTATCGAAGAGCCTCTTGGCGGGGCCCACCATGATCCCGATGTCATGTATCAAAACGTCCGAGGCTATGTCCTAGAGCAGTGGCAGGCCTTGAAATCTGTACCATTGGACGTTCTTCTCGAGTTAAGGTATCAAAAATTCCGCAAAATTGGTAAATTTGTAGAATTGAATACCGTTTAGATCTTAATTCAGTATACTATTTCCTTATATGAAAACACTCTTACAAGCCGCCCTACGCAGCCGCAAACACCTATCATTACTTATCACAACGTTCATCACGTTGCTTTTGCTCACAATTGCAAGCCAGATGGAAATGTGCGCTCTTGGTGTGCTATCCAATAACGGCTCTGATTTTTTTGCACTATTCTCTTCCACTACCAACGAACTTGGGCAGTCGCAAGAATCGATCTCTCTTACAGAAGTTCAGGAAAATTGGCATAAAGTTGACATAGACCATAAGGGAGTGATTACGAAGCAAGAAGCAGCTAACTATCTTGCGCAACACAAAGAATCGAATCCGTTAATGTGGATTTTAAACGAAGCTAAAACGAGATTCGCTCTTGCAAATAGTATTAATGCCCTCGTCGTCGTTTTAGTATGCGTTGCTATATTCAAAGCGATTTGGCTCTTTGCTAGCCGCTATGCAACACAAATTCTCGCGATCCGCGTCAGTAGAGACTTAAGACAGCAGTATTTTGAGCATATCCAGTCTCTTCCCATGAGCTTTTACCAGCAGCACAATATCGGCGGTTTATCATCGCGTGTTGTAGGCGACGCTGGACAAATTGCTACCTCTATAAACTCTTGGCTGACGAACTACTTGCAAACACCATTTACTATCATCACCTGTTTGATGATGTGCTTTTACCTTTCTTGGCAGCTGTCCTTAGTCATTTTCTTTGGCGTGCCTCTTATCATTTTGCCCATCGTATTTCTAGCACGTAGAGTCAAGCGCGTCTCCCGCCAGTTACAGTCCAACCAAGAGAAGTTTGCCTCCGTCCTGATCGATTTTCTAGCCGGTATCCAAACTGTCAAAATATTTGCTATGGAAGCATTTTCCTTGCGCAAGTACAAAGAGCAAAACGACAGAATGGCCGTTCTAGAGAGCAAGACAGCGAAATATGGACTCTTGACCCGTCCGATCTTACATGCGATCACTACGCTCTGTTTAGCAAGCGTTGTCCTCTTTGGACTTTATACCTTGCAGATGTCCGTTTCTCAGTTGATTGTCTTCTGCGGCCTTTTGCAGTTGATCTATGAGCCAGTCAAAAAATTTGCTGATGAAAATGCAAATATCCAAAGAGGGATTGTTGCTGCGGAAAGGATGTTTGAAGTTTTAAACTTACGCTCCTCAATAGAAGACCGTGATGGCGCGATTGAAATGACTGCTTTTAACGAGAAGATCGAGTTTGACCACGTCTGGTTCCGCTACCAAGGCGAGTGGGTTCTCCGCGATGTGAGCTTCACAGTTCGCAAAGGAGAGACAGTTGCAATCGTAGGTCCTACAGGAGCCGGAAAATCGACAATCGTCCAATTGCTTCCTCGTCTTTATGAGGTACAGCAAGGGGAGATCCGCATCGATGGAAAATCTATCCAATCTTACAAGATGAAATCCTTGCGCGAACAGCTAGCTTTCGTTTCTCAAAAGCCATTCCTTTTCTATGACACTATTGGAGCTAACATTGCTTTTGGCAGAAACTTTACCAAAGAAGAAGTGGAAGGAGCTGCTAAAAGAGCGTATGCAGACGAATTTATTTGTAGAATGCCTCAAACATACGACACGCTTCTAGCAGAAGCAGGCCAAAACCTCTCTGGCGGCCAGCAGCAGCGGCTAGCTATTGCTCGCGCTCTTGTAAAAAATGCCCCTGTGTTGATCCTTGATGAAGCGACATCAGCTTTAGATGCTCTCAGTGAGAACCGCATTAAAAAAGCGATTACCAGCCTTCATGGACAAGTTACACAGATCATCATTGCTCACCGTTTGGCAACAATTGAGCATGCTGACAGGATCATATATCTCGATAGAGGGCAGAAGATCGCTGAAGGGTCAAAAGAAGAGCTGTTGGCGACTTGTGAGCCCTTCCGCCTCATGTGGCAAGCTCTTTACACACCAGACTTCAAAACTTGCAAGAGCCTGAAATCGTCACCATAAATTGTTTGAGTGTAGTCTCGAGAAAGTCACCTTCGCGGTAAACACGGACAATATTTCGGTATTCCTCATGGTATTGCTTTTAGCCTTTGCGTTTCTGGCACTACTGGGGTTAGCCCGAAAACCTAGGGGAACCAAAAAATCACAGGAAAATTGATCATTTTATTATCAAGAAAAGAGGTGAAGTTTTTTTCGATAAATTTAAGCTCTTCATCGATAGTGGCAAAACTGGAAGAAGGGACGAGTTTGGCTTTCTAAGGCTATATCCGAAGTATGGATTCCACTTTTTTAAGTGCACATAATCTTTCAAATAATTCAGCATTCTCTTTTCCGTACGAGCAATATGCCAAGCACACTTTGACTTTTCAACAAACTTGAAGAGTCTTTTTCTTTGATGAAATTTTCCAGAAATTCTTCGGCTGTGAACGATCTGCCGAGCTTTTTCGCACAGTTCTTTTATATTGCTTCGCACTGTGCTTAAAAATTCCTTTTTGTTGATAATGTAAACTTCCAAAAATTCTTCTTCTTGTTTTACAACAAATTGAAAGTTGTTTGAGGGGAAAAGATGTTGATATTTGAGCCAAGTATCTAATCCAATTTTTTTCAATACATTCTGGGTATTTAAAGCATACATTTTTGTAATGTCATTCGTACACATAATGTACGCACCCATACAACGGACATAGGTTTATTCCCGAAAAGAGTATGCCCAACACAGTCTTCTTGAACCAGAAACCTGAAAAATAATTCAATGCGTTGCCGATTCGAGCGAATCGAGCGAATAGAGCGTAATTTTTTGTGAAAGAATATAAAATAAAGGCTCCGATAATCAGAAGCCCTGATAACTAAATATTGGTGCTAATTTGAAAAAGGACAAGTAGGATTTCCAGCATTTTTTCTGCCCAGTCCGTATTTTTCCAACTGTACAAGTGCAACCTAACACTATCCACTATCGGTGATCCGGCAGGTGCCTCGTGAATCAG
>JBGAFY010000097.1:0-5432 GCA_044226975.1 Rhabdochlamydiaceae bacterium | reverse complement strand
AATCAGTTTTACGCATTCCCTTTACATTTTCGCGGATACGATCAAAAACGATAATGGTGTCGTTAAGCGAGTACCCAATAATCGTCATGAGCGCAGCAACTGTGTTCAAGTCAATTTGTAATGGCACTTTAAAGGCATGCAAAATTGCAATTACTCCGATGGTGAAAATCACATCGTGGGCCAAACAAAGAGTAGCACTTATGGCATACTTAAACTCAAATCTGATCGTGATGTATATCAAGATACAAAGAAGTGCTAAAGAAAGACCAATCAAAGCACTATTGCGCATTGTTGAGGAAATCTGTCCACTAACCACAGTCCAATTTGCATCGAGATTTTTTAATCCTTCAGAAGTGATGCTTAATCCTTGTTGTTGTAAAGCATTGACGATCCAAACTAACCGAGGATTGCTTTGGAACGCATATCCTAGTTCGCCCTTTGGTGTCTCAAAAGGAAATTTGTAGAACGGCTTCCCTTGTTGATCCATGCTGCGGCTAATAAAGATTCTCAAAGTATTGGATGGAGTTAACTCCCTTACTTGAAAATCTTGAGCGCTTGCACCCTGTTTTAGGAATGCTTTTTCCACTTGTTCACGGTAGTTGTGTGTCGGTGACGCTTTTAATTCAACAGTCAACGCATATCCACCTGTAAAGTCCATTCCCATAATTGATTTTCTCTGCATCGCAAGAACAGACAAGCCAATTAGGATGACCACAGTGGTCAAAATCATCGTGATCTTTGTGTATTTTAAAAAGTTAAAATGGGAGGTTTTAAAGCAGTTCGCCATTTTTAAATTTTTATTATCGGGATTTTGGACCCAACCAGCAAAATAAAACCTAGTCATAAACAAAGCGGTAAACATTGATGAGATAATACCGATGATCAAGGTGATCGCGAAAAATTTAATTGGGCCTGAATCAAAGTGGAGAAGGATTAACGCAGCGATAATTGTGGTAAGGTTGGAATCTATAATTGCCGAAAAGGCTTTCTTATATCCAGTATGCATCGCGCTTGCAATTTTCCCAGTGGCTGCAAACTCTTCTCGAATTCTTTCGAAAACAAGAACGTTTGCATCAACAGCCATTCCAAGAGTTAGGATCAAACCTGCAATACTTGCTAAAGTCAAAGTTGCATGAAGATTTTGTAATGTTGCCCACATGATCAACAAGTTAAAAATTAATGCAACAGAGGCTACGATACCACCAAAACGATAGTAAGATACCATTGCTGCAACAACAAGTATAAATGCTATGCCTGTAGCAAGAAAGCCCAGTTGTTTCTCTTTTGCTCCAAGCTCTGGGCTGACATTCTTTTCTGATAAAATACGTGGGGTGAATGTTAAAGATCCTGCTTTTAAGTCTGCTTCTAACTGATTGACTTCCCTTTGGGTAAATCCGCCAGTGATCATTGCGCTATCACGGAGTGCAGCATCTAAGGTTGGGGCGCTGATCACAGTTCCATTTAGAATGACGGCCATTCTCCATCCTTTTCCTTGAGAAAAATTCGCTAACGTAGTGCCGCCAATCTTTTCTTTTGAAAACTGCGATGTCCAGAGGTAAAAATCTTCTCTGGGGTCAAATTTCTGTCCTGTAGAACGGGCATGTGAGCCTTGTACGCTAAAGGAAAGGAAATTACCTTTTGATGGATCGTAAGAAGCATGGATGTTTTCAAGGCTCGAACCTTCCAAAACATAATTGCGGAACACGATCAACAATGGATTGGTGTGGCCATACCAGTCTGTAAAATCTTCGCCCCGCATGACCGCTATTTTTGATAGTGAGTCATTAAAGGCGCTGCTTGAAACTGTATCTAAAGGATTAGCTAGAGTTAGTCCATTGTCAATTAAAATTTTTGCAGCTTCGCTTCTTGGCTGAGCGCGCTCAACATCTAATGAATCTCCATAAAGGTGACGGAATGCAATCGCATTAATGTCTTCGGCATCTTTGCGGTTTGTTACGACGGCTTCATTCCATACTTCCTGTAAGAAACGGTTTGTGGCGTCAGCGACTAATGGATTGTTTGAAGAAAATTTTTCGTTGACGACATGGAAATACATAGAAGATGCTTTGACAAGCTCGGATGCAGAAATTCCTTGAGAACCAGGAAAATCAAGAGTTATAAAACTGCCTTCTTGGCGGATGCTGACTTCAGACACGCCCATTTTATTGACGCGTTTGTAGAGCTCATTAATTCCCTGTTTAATATCAGACTCGTTGGTCACTGAGCGATTGTCAGAGTCTCGCAGCTCGATTTGCACTGTTTTGCCGCCAGAGAGATCAAGTCCCCAACGAACGATCTTTCGGTCATCTCCTCGGAAATATTTTACAAAACTAAGTTTGAAATTATCCCAAAGTACATTACGAGTAGGTTTTGGTACGTCAAAAGGGCTGCTCCCGCGTAAGTTCATCTGCGCAGCACGATAATCGTCTCTCCATCGGAGAAGGTCTTCGTGGATGTTATCGTCAATGCGGTTTTCAGTGAGGATCCGTTGTTGGACATCGGTAAACTCTAGAACAGCATAACGTTGAGTGCCGTGGACGGTGAAATTTTCTCTTGTCGCTTTGAGCACTGATTGATAATAGTCTTCTTTTTCAAAGACAAAGTCTCCCGCGTAGTCTTTATTGAAAAACTGAATCGATGCAGCATACCCAAAGAGTCCTTGGTCTTGGAGCAAGTTGCGCAGATTAGTGAAATCTTTAAAGAACTGCTGGGAAAGTGGGGCATTGGGATTGGATCTTGCGCGTTGGAGAACTGTGTCCAGCCCTTTGGCGACTACGTAGACTGAGTTCATTTTAAATCCACGGGGAGGTGTTTTCCCTGACGCGGATGGCGAGTAGACCACTAACCCTAATTTTTTATCTTCTGCTGGAAGATTAAGATACGTCTCATAATCCCAAACCGGAAACACATCCTTTTGCAGATCGGGATGTTGTGGATGCCATTGAGTGTAAAGTGTGTTCTTAATTTGGTCGATTTGAGCTTTTGCGATTGTAGACAGTCGCATTGCAACGAAGCTTTTGCTGTTGGTCAATGAGTTCAATGCAATAACGAATTGATCTTGAGAAGGCGAAATGGCTTCACGCGCCTCTCGGGAAGTCCAAGCTATTGAATTAAAGATCCACTGGTCTATCTGATCCAATGTGGATTTAGAGCGCATCATTTCAACTTTTTTTCTGAATTCGAGGATATCTTGATATAAATTGAGGGTGATATTCTCGTTACGCCAGTCGATTGCAATCGAGTCAATAAATGGATTTTTTCCAGATAGAGCAATGGTTTGCACGGTTGAATCAGACTTCATTTGCTCTGAAGACGATTGTAAAAGGGCGCCAAAACTCGAATAAGTTAAAGGATTGCTGCCAGAAGCGAATTGTTGTTCATTCCTAGCAATGATCGCCTCTGCATCGTTTAACGTTTTCTCTTTGCTAATCAACAGTTCAAGTTTTTGCTGTTTTAAAGGATCGAGATATTTACTGTCCTTTAATAAGCGTTCATTTTCTTGTTGCAGTGCAATTTTTTGGAGCCTTGTTTTTTCGCGAAGTTGCTGCAGAGTTGATGTGAAACGGGCGATTAGATCATGACCGGATCTATTTTCTGTTTGAGTGAAGCTAGCATAATAACGTTGCGTGGCTGGATGGTTTTCGCCAAAAGTCTTAGTGAAAGAGAGGATGTTTTCTGCTAGAAGCATTGTAATATCTTCAGAGGGAGATTCAACCGCTGTTGAGGTGTTGGTGATTGCACCCTGTAATAGTTGTGCATTTTCACTCGGGCCCCCAACTGCGACACCTACTTGAAGGGCGCGGTCATTGATTAAAGCTCGATATAAATCAGTGAGTTGTCCTTGTTTGTTTGTTTTAGAGGAGAACTGAAAAATTGATTGGATTTGATTGGGATCAAAATGGACAGGAATTTTTCTTTGAACGCTGACTTGCTTGGAGTTTGTAGACAAAGGATCGGTCATTAAGCTCAACTGAGATGGAACAAAAGCAATAAGCTCGCCTGCTCGAGGAAGAAATTTGCGGAATGTTTGTGCGTCTGACTCACTGCGAAAACTTAATAAGATAGCTTCGGGCCGCTCTGGATCGATCTTTATCTGTTGCGGTTTTACATGGATGAGTTTGCAAAATGAACCAAGCCAATCTACAGCTTCTTTCTCCAATCCATTTACTCTTTCGACAATATCTAAGGATATGCTGTTTGCACGTTTCTCTTCGATAGGACGGTCAAGGGGTTTGGAATAAAAGAAAACCGTGGGTAATATGTTATAGATCGTTAGGAGTATAATTCCGACGATCACATAAAATTGCCAGCGCTTTTGTCTTTCCATGTTTGTTTCCTGTCTTAAATAAAATAGCAGATAATTCAATAGAATTTTACCAGGATACTCCCCGAAACTGATTATGTCTAGTCAAATGAACCTGGGGACCAACTGCAAATTTTTTAGTTTGATGCTATATCTGAGAACTCTAATCAGAAGGCTGTGCTGAAAAAAAATAACCATTCAATTAAAGAATCAAGTAGAATCCATACTTGACCCTATCGAACTAAAAGTTTTCAGGTAGTTTGCGATTTTTTAGTTTGGGGGCAGGTCTCTTTATAGCATCATTAAGATACCTTCAAAATTAAAAAAGTAATCGAATTGTTATGCCAAGCGTAATCGTCATTGGAGCTCAGTGGGGTGATGAAGGGAAAGGGAAGATTGTCGACCTGCTCTCGGAGTCTGCGCAGTTAATAGTCCGTTCTCAGGGCGGGAACAATGCAGGCCATACAATCATGGTTAAAGGAAAAGAGCATCGATTTCACCTGATTCCATCTGGTATTCTTTATCCAAGAGCAAAATGTTGCATTGGCGGGGGAACTGTAATCGATCCCAAAGTTTTAATTGAAGAGATGCAAGGGTTGGAAAAAGAAGGAGTGCTTTTAACTGGACGCCTTTTTATCTCTCCTTATGCCCACCTCATTTTTCCTTATCATAATGAATTCGATAGGTCTTTAGAAGAGTTCAAAGGGGGAAATTCGATAGGAACCACTGGACGAGGAATAGGGCCTTGTTATGCAGACAAAGCCGATCGATGGGGTATTCGGATCGCTGACTTGATCAATCCCCAGGTTTTTTCAAAAAAGTTAAAACAAGTTCTAGAATTTAAGAATCAAATTTTGGAGAAAATTTTTCACAAACCTCCTTTGGATTTTAAGGTAATTCATGAGTCCTATTCAAAGTATGCTGAGTATCTCAAGCCCTTTGTTGGCGATGTAGAAACTCTTACAGCGGAACAAATTGAGAAAGGCGCCAAGGTATTATTTGAAGGCGCTCATGGTAGTATGCTTGATAATACATTTGGCAGTTACCCTTTTGTAACCTCTTCTTGCACGCTTGCTTCTGGAGTGGCTGCAGGAGCAGGAGTTGGCCCATCTGGAATCAACCACACAGT
>JBGAFY010000096.1:0-5716 GCA_044226975.1 Rhabdochlamydiaceae bacterium | reverse complement strand
GGGGTTATATCAACTTACGTATATAACCCCCAACAAACCAAAAGAAAATTCGCCAAAAATTCTCAAAAAAGCGACGAATCCTGAATCCGTTAACAGTCTCTAAGATACAGCCCCTAAAGATAATTTTAAAATTTAGATATTTTCATCATCAATTTCGACTTGGTAAAAATCTCCAATCTTTTCTACTCTCTGCAATATTTTCCCCATTACGAAAAATCGCAATTGTCCCCAAATTTCTTTAAGCACAGGTACGTCTTTAAGATACTTTTCTTCAAAACTTTTGTGTCTCAGCAGGCTTTTTGCTTTTGAAAGCCGCTTTTCAAGGGATTGCTCCTGCAAAAATTCGTGATATTCTTCGACAAAATCTTTTTGCAACTCATCGGGCAAAATTTTATACATCGTCAAGTAAGACAGGGGATAAAAATTCGCAGTAACAGGAAATAGAACATGTTTTTTTGGGTCGTATGATTCTAAGCACGGTTGTGCTTTGTCATCTAATTTAACAAGATAATTTTTTAAATATTTTCTTGCATCGACAGCTGGGAAAACAAGCCGCGTCCAAGCGTCAACAATGACTGCATCTTCTCCCCATGTAGAAGGATCATTTTCATCTGAGTGCTCTAATCTTCCAATGACAGTAAAAACGTGATCTCCTGTTCCTTCTTTAAAATGGAATACTTCAATCTTTTTATTACTAATTCGCAATGAACATAAATAGTAGAAGAGCAAAGTTGAAAGCTCGTCACAATTTCCTATCCCTATTTTTCGCGTTTGCTTGGCCATGAAAGATTGCTGGAAAAATTCGAAAAAACGAGTTTTGAAGAATTTGGACATTCCTTAACAAAACTATTTTTGACTTGTAGCCTATATTTAGTTAGTTGAGCATCTAAGAGTATGTAGTTTTTTTAGCTTCATCTAGATCAAATAAATTGTCTTCTCGACGAAGAAAGTTTGAAGAATGGAACACTTGTTGTAAAATAGAACCAAGAGCTTGAGAAGCGATAGAAATATTTTCTAAATATGCTTTTGAGGCTACTTTTGTTGGTAGAAGAGTTTTGACGCGCTATAAAATTTCTGCGGCATAGTTGCATCCTGATAGCCTCTTGCGGGTATCAAGTCTTCATCGCGGAAACTGCCATCCATTTCATCATCCACAAAATCAGGAAAGCTCCATGCTGTCTTCCCTTCTTCTTTTGCAACTATTTTCTGTTGAAGGTTAGTTCCTTTTTGCAGCTGATCGATTGCCATGCCTATAGAAAGATGGGTCATGTCTTGCAACACAAGGCGTCTTCCTTGTTCTCTTAAATCGGATATTTTAGTCGTTGCAAAAAAATCTCGAAATACAGCTCCAGTTTGAGTGAAAAGAGCTTCTTCACCAAAAGTTTGTTTAGCGAGTTCAACAAAGTCATAAGCATTTTGAGATAGGCTTTGGTTATAGTAAGGATAAAGAGATTGATTGCGATTGGTCTTACTATTTTCAATTCTGTTCAAATGCTGACATACATCGTTTGCAAGCGCAACCCAATGTTCATCAGTTTGAATTTGCGAGAGATTTTGAAAGAATTTAGGCAAATAAGTCTTATCTTTTGAAGACAAGGTCTTAAAGATTATTAAAGCTTCTTGAGCATCTTTTTTATTAATAGCCTGGACTAAACCACGCAGCAAATGTTGTCTCGCAAAACGAGACATACCTTGTAACACGAGCGGATCTTTAGGCAATAGGATCGGTGGTAGTACACCTGGCAACCAAGAGGAACTTGGAGCTTTAGTATGTTGCTCACAGACTTGTTTAACTGTCTGATTCAATTTTTCAGCTTCGCCCTTATCCAGGTTGTCGCGATAAAATTTCAGGACCTTTTTTTGTAATTTGTGGACCTGTTTTTGAAGTAGTTCAACTTCTACAAGATCATCATTTTGATAGGCTTCAAAAGGAGGACTGCGTTTAAATTCCGCTAATAGCTTTTGCGCGGTATAAATCTTCTTAACTAAGGCGCTAATTTCTAAGGCATTAGGCTTCCCATTGATAATTTTGTCTAAATCTTTAATCTTATTTCGGGCTTGGCTTACAAAACGATTACTAGGATTAATGTTATTATTAATGCTCATTTTGACAATTTAGTTATTATTAATTAACATATTTTAACATATTAACTAATAAATTCTAAAATATTAAAAACAATAAAAGCGCAAGCTTTTAATTGTTAGTTTCTTGCATTAATTTGCCTTTAATTAATGAAGTCTTTTGGAGTGTGGTTTTTGGTATTATTGATAATGCGCCCATCATCGACATGGGCGATTCGGTCTGCATACTCAAAAATACGAGCATCGTGGGTCACGACGATCAATGTGCTGTGTTTTTCAATAGCTAGGCCCTTAAGGACTTCGAGCACTTTCATCCCGGTGTGGTGATCGAGGGCACTTGTCGGTTCATCACAGACAATAATGCGCGGATTATGGATACAGCCTCTGGCAATAGCAACGCGTTGTTGCTGTCCCCCTGAAAGCTGATTGGGAAAGGAATGGATCTTCTCTTTCAATCCAAGGCGCACAAGAAAATCTTTTGCAGCATGCAATGCCTGCTCTCTTCCTGTTCCATTTAAGATGAGTGGGATAGCTACATTTTCTTGCGCCGTTAGTGTTGGAATGAGATTAAATGCTTGGAATACAAAGCCAATGTTTTTGCCTCGATACGCCGTTTTCTCTTTGGTTGGCATATGGGTCAAATCTGTCCCATCGAGTATGCACTGTCCTTCGTCTTGATCTAGGATTCCTGCGATCACTGAGATCAGTGTCGTCTTGCCTGATCCAGAAGGGCCGACGAGCATCATGAGCTCTCCCTTATAGACTTCTAGGTCAATTCCTCTTAAAGCCTCAAAACGCGCGCTTCCGACACCGTAGGATTTTCTGATGTTCGTGCACTTGACTGAAAGGGTATTGTCCATGAGTTAGCTCTGAGTTAGCTCTTAAATACGATTGCGGGCTCTAAACGAAGAACTGTCCGCACACTGATCAATGCGGCAAAAAGACAAATCAGCAACATCACGATGCCGCTTCCAACAAAGAGCTGCCACGGAATGATGAAAGATAGTTCTGAATTTGCACATAAAAACCCGAAGATCGATGACAAGCCCATTCCTAAGCCCCAACCAATCGCTCCTACAATGAGTGCTTGGAATAAGATCATCTTGACTAAAGTGGCATTGCTGGCACCCATGGCTTTGAAGGTCCCGAAATGACGCAAGTTATCGAGGGTGAAGTTGTAAAAAGTCTGTCCTGCAATGGCGCAGCCGATGATCAATCCAAGAAAAACTGCGGTGCCAAAATTAATAGGGATCCCTGTGCGCTTCATGAAATAATCAACTGTCACTTTCTGAAACTCTTGCTGTGTGTAAGCCGCAAGCCCTGTGACATCGCGGATTCGCTGACATAGATCGCTTGGTGATATTCCCTTTTCGGCTTTGACTAAAATAAAGGAGAGCTGCTTGCGCTCAGGCGGTGCAAACGAAAGGGCGCGCAGATACGTTGTGTACACAACAGGCTGGGACTGGAAAGTGCGCGCTACCTTGCTAATTCCTACGACAACAGCCCTGCGGTCATTGAGCTCGATGGTGTCAAAGAGATTGACGGTATTCACAGTTCCATCAGCGGCATGGACGGCCAATTTATCTTTCGCTCCCACATCATCAATAATAATTCCGTTTGTCAAACGCAAATCGACTAAACGCCCTTCGATCATTTCTGGGGGGCCACCGATCAAAGAAGCATCATCGATGCCAATGAGGACGCATGACTGGTACATCCCATTTGATAGACGGGCATTGATTAGTCCTTTGTACAAAGGGACTGCCCAGCGCACCCCTTCAATGCCGCGCACACGATAGAGGCGCATGTCACGTAAGGGTTTTATATCATCGACAAATTGCACTTTGGGGTCCATGACCCAAATATCGGGCTGTGAAGTATCCGCAATGAACCCATAGGTGCGGGTCATCAGGCCGATAAAGATTGCAGCTTGCTGCGTAATAATGAAGGAGGCAAACATGATCCCAAGGACAATCCCAATATACTTTGCCTTATCTCCAATGAGCATTTTTACGGCGAAGTGGAGCATTCCCAGCCTCCCCCTAGCGCTTTGTAAACAGCGATTAAACTGAAAAAGAGAGAGTAGGCACTTTGTGCTCTCATGTCCTCAGAATAAGCAAGTTCTCTTGCCACTTCTAGAACGTGCGATAGAGATGAAAGGCCGCCTTGGAAACGGGATTGTGCCAATGCAAGTTTTTTTCTATGAAATGTCGTTTCCAAATCACGAATGCGCAACAGCTCTTGTTCTTTAAAGTAAGCAGCAAGTGTTCCCTCAACATCATTAAAAGCATCAACCACCGCTTGCTCATATTGCAATAGTGCTTGATTTTGGCGCGCATTGTGTACGCGGATGTTAGAACGGATGCGGCCAAAATCGATCAATGGCCAAAACATCACTGGGCCCACACTCCATGCTTGGCTACCATATTTAAATAGCTGGCCCACCGTACTGCTCTCAACGCCATAAGACCCAACCAATGAAAACGAAGGAAACATGTCGGCCTTGGATGCTGAGAGCCGCGCTTTTGCAGAGAATAATTCTTCTTCAGCTCGTCTAATATCTGGCCTTCGTCTTAAGAGATCAGAAGGAAGTCCCACAGGGACCATCTCCGATGCATTGGGAATAGGAGCAGGATTTAATAATAACTCCTCTGCGCCTTCAGGAACTTTTCCGAGCAATACGTTGAGAGCGTAGCGCGCTTGTTTCAATCCTGTTTGAAGAGGTAAAAGGGTTTGTTGTTGTCGATGGAGGATAATCCGCATTTCTTCCAAGTCGCTACCATTTACTAGCCCGGCGTCAAACCGCGATTGGGTGAGGCGTAGGAGCTCTTCACAAAACTTAATATATTTTTCAGCAATCTGTACTCGCTCTTCAAGAGCGCGTATCTCCCCATATACCTGTGCAATCTCAGCAGAAATAGATACTTGAATTGCGTGCAAAGCGTCGATGCTTGCAGAAATTTCATGGTATGCAGCTTTTTTGATATTGCGCTGCTTGCCGAAAAAATCGAGCTCCCAGGTGGCATCAAAGCCCAATTGATAAAAGCTTTGAACGATTGGCCCTGTAAAATTCGTGCTGATGATCTCAGGTGTCGCTGTTTCAAAAGATGTTGAGGCAACCGTGAAAGAGGAAGAGCCAAAACTATTTTGACTTCTGCGCGACCGTTCAGCCAGTGCTGTGGCGTCAATTTCGGGCCATAAGTTTGCCCATTCCAAGCGATAATAGGCACGGCGTTCTAAGATTTTTTCTTTGGAGATCCGCACATCATAATTAGACTCCAGTCCCTGCGCGATCAATGCAGACAACTTGGGGTCATTAAACTGTTCCCACCAACGATTTAAATCCACTGAGACTGTTGTGGAACCGTTGGAAGTATTTTCTTGAAATGTCTCAGGCGCTTCGATCGACGGCACGGCCTTATCCGTACGGACGCATCCGCATAAGCAAAAGAAAGGAAGGAGTAAGGAACAATACTTAATTTTCATCGGGAAACAGGGGTACGGCTTCTATAAACACATCCATGAGTTGGCCAAGATAAACTGGATTGTCCCCTTTGTCGAATCGATAGATCACTTGGAGTACGCGTGTATCAACTCTTTCCATGTTACCTGTAGGCAATTTTAGGAACGATGT